>JBDSFP010000341.1:0-2549 GCA_039919415.1 Aquaticitalea sp.
TTATTTGGCAAAACAACTGATTCGTTCTTCTTGCTCATCAGCTTTGAACTATGGAGAAGTGTTAGGTGCAGGAACAGATAAAGATAAAATCAATAAGTTGAGAATTTGTTTAAAAGAATTGAGAGAATGTCACAGAAATCTCAATATTCAATCCAAGGCAAAACTGTTTTCAAACGAAAGTGTGATGTCTTTAAAAGATGAAAATGACCAACTTATAAGAATTATTGTAACAAGAATTAAAAATATAAAATGAAAAATATCGAATTTGAACTTGAATTTAAACTTCAATAAATTATTTAAAGTGTAACCGAAGCCCTTCAAGTTCAAGTTCGACTTCAATTTCAATTTAAAACAATGAACAACAATATATATAAATACATTTTAAGCATAGCAGATAACAGTTTAATTCTCGGTCAGCGAATGGGAGAACTCTGCGGTCACGGCCCAAGTCTGGAAACCGATATTGCCTGCACCAATATTTCGCTCGACTTATTCGGGCAAGTTCGAAGTTATTATCAATATGCCGCAAAAATAGCAGGAGATGAAAGATCTGAAGACGATATTGCCATGCTTCGCAAAGAACGTGACTATCTCAATGTACTTTTGGTAGAACAGCCAAACACGGATTTTGCCTATACAATGGCGCGTCAATTTTTATTTGATGTGTATCATTTTTTGTTCCTTCAAGAATTGCAGAAAAGTATAGATTTAACCTTATCTGCCATTGCTGTGAAATCGTTAAAAGAAGTAAGCTACCATCAACGTTTTTCCTCAGATTGGATAAAACGATTGGGTGACGGAACCGAAGAAAGTCGGCAGAAAATGCAGGAAGCAATCAATACACTTTGGACATACACAGAAGAATTATTCCATCAAACAGAAGCCGATAAAGCCATGGTTGCAGAAGGAATCGGAGTAGATGTTACAAAATTAAAAGACGCTTATTACTCAAAAGTTAACAACATTTTGGAGGAAGCGACCCTGACAATTCCAGAATCCAAATATTTCCAAAAAGGAGGAAAACAGGGTATCCATTCAGAGCACTTGGGATTCTTATTGACCGAATTGCAATATATGCAGAGAGTTTATCCAAATATGGAGTGGTAACCAATTCCTGCGAAAGCAGGAATCTCTTGAATCGAGTTAGAATAATTAATGATAGCAACAGAACAACATATAGACTCAAAATTGATAAGGATTCTTGAAAAGGTTTCCGACCCAGAAATACCAGTCCTTTCCATTATGGATATGGGAGTTGTACGTTCAGCCATTATTGAAAATGATATTGTAAAAGTTCAGATAACACCTACATACAGTGGCTGCCCAGCAATGGATGTCATTGGGGATGATATTAGAAAAGCATTAAAAGAAGCAGGATATAAATCAGAAATCGAATTAATCCTATCGCCAGCCTGGACCACCGATTGGATTACTACAAGAGGCAGAAAAGCCCTGGAAAATTACGGCATCGCAGCGCCTTTAGATGCAGAAGCAGATAAAGATGTTTTGCTGCGTGGGAAAAAAATAGTAAAATGTACCCATTGTGGTTCAACAAATACACGATTGGTAAGTCAGTTTGGTTCAACGGCATGTAAAGCCCAATTTCAGTGCAACGATTGCCAAGAACCTTTTGATTATTTCAAATGTTTGAAGTAATCAATTCTCACAAAAGGGGTATTCTTTTGAAGTAAAAATGAAGTTTAATAAATAAGATTCCCGTTTCAAGGGAAATAAATATGGAAAAATCTCCAATGTTGGGACTTCGAACCGTAGTTTATATGGTTGACGATTTAGAAAAAGCCAAAGAATGGTATATGAAAGCATTCAATGCCAATCCTTATTATGACACGCCTTACTATGTTGGTTTCAATATTGGAGGCTATGAATTGGGCCTTCATCCAAAAGAGAAGGCAAAAAGTACTGACAATGGAACAGTTTTGACGTATTGGGGAGTTGAAGATATTCACAAAACATATAAGTCCTTGATAGATTTAGGAGCAACAAAACATGAGGAACCTAATAATGTTGGAGGAGATATTCTCCTTGCGACTGTTTACGATCCGTGGAAAAATATCATAGGCATTATTTATAATCCAGAATTCAAAATTCCTGTGTAGGCAGAAATCTCATAAAAGTGAGCATTAAATATGAAAGAAAGTATTTTACTAAAAATAGAAAACAAAGTAGCCTACATCACGCTCAACAGACCGGAAGTCTTTAACAGTTTCAATCGTGAAATGGCGTTTCTTCTTCATGATACTTTGGATGCTTGCGAAAAAAATGATGATGTACGGTCAATTGTACTTACAGGAAATGGAAAGGCATTTTGTGCAGGACAAGATTTAAAAGAAGTTACAGATCCAAATTTGAATCCTGGGTTCAAGAAAATTCTCGAAGAACACTACAATCCCACTATCACAAGAATTCGATCTATTAAAAAACCAATTATTGGTGCGATAAACGGTGTAGCGGCTGGCGCGGGAGCAAATATCGCTTTGGCTTGCGACGTGGTGGTAGCCCATGAAAATGCCAGTTTTATTCAAGCTTTT
>JBDSFP010000506.1:0-3690 GCA_039919415.1 Aquaticitalea sp.
ACCCGAAGTTACAGGAGGATATTTTACGAAAACCGATAAGGTCGATGCAGACGAGACGATTGCATGGTCTTACCCAACTGCAACAGGCAAAGCTGCAGATTTTTTGCACGAGCAGCCAAAGCAGGAAGACGTAACGACCCAACAGACTGCTTATATTAAATCTGTTTTCGATAATTTATTGAGCACTACAGGTAATCAAAATTCCTCAATAACCAATGGATATCCCTCGGTAATAGACATACCCAGTTTTGTTGATTTTATGATCATCAATGAATTGGCCTCCAATGTCGATGCTTATCAATATAGCACATTCTTCCATAAAGACCGCGGCGGCAAGTTACGAGCTGGACCGGTTTGGGATTTTAATCTTACCTATGGAAACGATTTTGGAAGTTTCGGAAGAAGCCGTACAGATGTGTGGCAATTTGACAATGGCGATAACGTTGGCCCTGCTTTTTGGAAGCGCCTGTTTGATAATCCAGAATTTAATTGCTATCTCGGCAAGCGTTGGCAAGATTTAACGGCATCTGGCCAAGCCTTGGATTATGCTGCCTTGGATACAGAAATAAATGTATTGGGCACTCTTTTGGCAGAAGCAAAGGTAAGGGAACAACAACGATGGAACACATTGGGCGGTTATGACGAGGAAATCACGAATCTAAAATCATGGCTTCAGGATAGATATACATTTTTGAATGCCAATCTCAACGTTTCGGCTGACTGCAACTTTCCAGATACGCCAGCACTCGTAATTTCAAAGATACATTATCATCCCGTAGCCTCTGGCGACTTTAGCGATGATGACCTTGAATATATTGGCATCACAAATAATACCGATGCAACCATTGTATTGACAGGTATGTACTTTCGGGCATTGGGAGTTAGTTATCAGTTTTCCGAAGGTTCAACGTTGGCTGCTGGAGACATACTTTATTTAGTAAATACTACACAGGCCTTTGAAGATTTTTATGGCATTCCTGCATTTGGTGAATATTTTAGAGATTTATCCAACAAATCGCAACAGTTGCAGTTGGCCGATGCATTTGGGAATACCATAGACGACGTTACCTATGCAGATACAAATCCTTGGCCAGAAGAGGCAGATGGTAGTGGTCCACACTTAGTATTGAACGACCTAAATTCGGATAATAGCTTGGGAATAAACTGGAGCGCTACAGGCGAGACTTTGGGAATTGATGAACCAGACACTAATGTTTCGGTTACGAAGATTTTCCCTAATCCTTCTAAAGGTTTGGTGTTTATAGAAAATAAATCCATGCCCATAAAAAAAGTCCAAGTTTATGATCTGTTGGGTAGATTGGTATTGACAACTAATGGAAGATCTAATAAAATACAATTGGATCTGAGCAAACAGCGTAGCAATATATACATCCTAAAGATTACCCTTGAAGATGACAGTTCTCTTGTCAAAAAAGTGAGTAAACAATGATTTTGATGGGATTTCGGGTTGGTTTATTCAATACTTGAATACTAAGAATGAAATTGAATCGATTCAATACCAATCATCTTTGCGTGAAGGCAGGACGAGCAACTCTATTTGTTTTTTTGATTGTGTGACAGTTTTGAATTTGATGGCTTGGTGCTACACAATTAAATATAAAAAATTTATAAAACCAATTAAGATCTACGGTCTGAATAAAACAATTTTAAAAGAGAATCTAGGTTACTTTATCGTTAACGAATTGGATACTCATGAATCCTTGTAACTAAGTTTGTAAACGAGATTCCACCATATCAATTTTTTTATGCCGTTTATCCATTAATTATTATGGTATAGAGAATTAATAGTAATTTCCTGTTCAAAATAACAGACGCTCCAAATTATTAAAGGCATGTTTTATACATTCTTTTAAATTTTAATTCGGAATTTTCAATACATTTGTTTTTAGTGATATTACTACGTTTTCAATCTATAAAATTACATTTATGCACCTCACATCTTCAGCGAAAAAGAGTAAACCTCAACTCACAGAATCAGCCCTAGAGATTTGCTCTTTGGCAATTGCCCATCGGGACGAAACAGAAAACGCACGCAGGCTTGCTCCTGCAGTATTGGAACAAATTAAGACAGCGGGATTGTTCAAAATGGGCTTACCAAAATTTCTAGGTGGCTGGGAAGACAATCCAGTGGAAACTTTGAAAGTTTATGAAGCATTGGCGAGTGCCGAAGCATCTGTGGCTTGGATTGTTTGGAATAATCACCTTGCTACTACGTTTGGTCGTTATTTGGATGAAGAAGGCATGAATGAAGTTTACAGCGATCCTACCCATGTATATGCAAACTCAACCCGACCTGAAGGTTTTGCAAGAATCGTTGATGGTGGGCATATGGTCTCTGGGCGTTGGTCTTTGGTCTCCGGATGTGAATTATCCGATTGGTTTGCCATCCGTTGTTTGGTCACTTCTCCGGAATTGCCTGCACAACTCGGTCCAGGTGCAAAGTTAAAATTATTTTTTCTCCCTAAATCGGCCATCAAAATCATCGACACATGGAGCGTCGGTGGACTTAGAGGTACAGGAAGCCATGACATAGAAGTTGAGGAGACTTTTGTAGCTGATAAATTTGGTGTTGATTTTGAGAGCCCAGTACCTCTCGATTCTGCTTATAGTCGTTTACCCATAGGATGTATCAATGCTTCTGGGTGTGCCTCCATTGCCTTGGGTTTGTTAAAAGCAGCTATAGACGAAGTGGTTAGTATATGCCTAGCTAAAATGACGCCGGGAAAAAACGCTGATATTGGAGATCGATCGACGGTTCAGACTGCCATAGCTAAAGGCAAAACCCAATTGGACGCTGCACGTGCACAATTGCATAATTCAGTGTCAAAGATATGGGAGGAATCTCTTGAAGGTAACAAGTTTACTGATGAACAATTGGCAGATGTATGGACTGCTGCATGTCATGCTGCCACCACTTCCAGATCTATGGTTTCTGAAATTTATGCTGTTACTGGTACAGCTTCCTTATATACAAAATATCGGATGGAAAGAATCCATAGGGATGTTCATGCTGTTCTTCAACACGGAATGGTTCAGCCGCACTGGATGAACCAAGCTGGAATGGCTTATCTTGGACTTACGCCAACTGCTGCCATGTTTAGGATTTGATGTCAGACTATTTGGAATAAAGAAAAGAGAAAAAAGAATAAAGAGAGTATCGGATAGTCATTAAGCTAAAGTGATTTGTGGAATATTCTTTGGTCTTTACTTGTTTTAGAACCAAGCTTTTCGTAGAATTTATGACTTTCCAATCGCACAGTGTTGCAGCGATCTCGAATGTTTTCGCACTGTTTTGTAGTTGACCAATTGCAAACTTGCTTTACCAATCGTTTTCCAATTCCTTTCTTTTGAAATTCTTGACTTACAACCAAGCCTCCGATTTCGACAAACCCTTCTGATTCAACTCTCAAGGCATAAAATCCGTGAATCCATCCGACGATTATATCCTCTTGTACAGCAACATACATACATTGATCTGGAGATTTTAAAATTGTCTTTAGTCTATTTTGTGTAGCCTGTTTACTTGAGGGATATCCTAATTCCGAAGAGAGTTCTGCAATTTGTTCTGCATCTTTTAAAGTTGCGTTTCTAATGGTCAGTTCCATAGAAGGTTAATTTTAATTGTGATTGGCTGTATTACTTCATCGTAAATCCTAAATCGTAAATCAA
>JBDSFP010000001.1:0-6921 GCA_039919415.1 Aquaticitalea sp.
TGTCCTGGTTGCCCTGCCTGTATTTTACAATTTAATAAAAACAATGCATCATGATTGTAATTTTAATGGTCATAACGATTCTTGCGGTCTTGCTCCTGGTTTTTGTACTGGTAAAATATCTCAATGCTATTATCGATACGTTGGTCAGTATTGGAGGTAACGGTAAAAGTTATTTGGCAAAATTACGGTTGGGACTGCGCGCCATAGAAACCGAAACAGGCCATCTACCGACGCAGGTTACGCAACTCAATATGGCGCTTACAAATATTGGAGAGGGACTGAAAGTTGTGGACAGTGAATTGGACAAATCCATTAATGCAGCTTTAAAACAACGGATATAACATGGAAGAAACGGTTAATATATTATGGCTCATTCTATTGATAGTTACTGTATTGGTGTTGCCATTTTTGATACACTTATTACATCGCACTTGGCGTGCCGCGCGATCTATTGAACGCTACTTTTCTGAAATGAAAACTGCAGGCATCGGTGTGGCAGGAAATACCGAATATATAAAGGCACTTGATGATACCATTGGGGTAGCATCCGGGATTCTTGGTGTAGCAGGTTCTATCAATGACAGAGCAAATACCTTAAAAACAACCTTAGTGCAACGTGCCCAAAATTTGAATTCGAATTAATATGGAAAGGTCAACGCTTCTTATTGTAACTGTCATTATCATATTGCTGCTGGTATTGGTACTGGTCACTTATCTGATTCTGATTATTGTGGCATTGAGAAAAGCCGGTACCCATTTGGAAGGTTTGGCAGGTGGTCTTCAGAAGATTGCTGCAGACACAAAACCATTGGAAGATAAAGTTACCACTATTAACGGTGCCTTGTCCCAACTGAACGGCGGACTGTCATCTGTGGATGGACATTTGGTGGCAATAGCCAAAGTATTGAAATTAGTCTGATTCCCAAAGAAGGGATTCATTGAAAAAGAAATAAAACTATGTGTTTTAAAAACTTACCGATTGCCTTTGACGAAGAAGGAAATGCGTATTTAAAGGAGGGCATCAATGACCCTTATGAGCATAAAGTGGTGGATTTGGGTCTGGAACAGGATAAACTGAAAAGCCTGATGGAAAAAAACGGCTTTATCAGAAGTGTGGATTACGACCCTGTAACGCGTGTTGCTGGTGCTTTGGCTTTTCATAGTATTGTGGATCTGGAACAAAAAAAAGTAATTTCCACCAATTCCATGGCTACATTGTTTAGAGGTTATGAGGTAATACTAAAGGGCAGAGACCCTAGGGATGCAGCTTATATCAGTAGTCGTGCCTGTGGCGTTTGTGGGGGTGTACATGCGACCTGTTCTGCATTGGCTATCGAAATGGCACTGGATATTAAACCACCACCATTGGGTATTGTCATGCGAAATATTTTGTTGGCCATCGAATATCTATACGATCATCCGCTGCATTTATTTTTACTCGCTGGTCCGGACTATTCCGAAGAACTGGTGAAAGAAACAAATCCTGAATTGATAGAGAAAGCTGCCCATACCAAAGCTAAAAATAAGGATGTCCATGGGTATGAAACCATTTTGGATATCATGAAAGATCTTAATCCCTTGAAAGGGAAATTATATTTGGAAGCCTTGAGCATGACCCGTGTGGCGCGGGAAGCTTATGTATTAATTGGAGGTAAATACCCGCATCCACAGTCTGTTGTACCCGGTGGATTGTCGGTAACTGTTGATATCACGGTTTTAAATGAATTATATAGTCGTTTGGTTAAATTCTTCGATTACAGCCAGAAAACTACAGGCATTTGGGATGACGTCTTCGATTTCTTCTTGGAAAGCAATCCAGAATACGCCAAATGTGGTATACGCCCAGCTACTATGATGGATACGGGCGTTTGGGATCGACCTGACGCTTATGATGCCACCTATAAGAATTGCGATACATGGGGAGAAGCGCGATGGTCAACGCCAGGCGTGCTTGTGGACGGCGAAGTGGTTACCACTAAATTGACCCAGTTGAATGCCGGGATGGAAGAGTTCGTCGAACATTCCTATTATGAAAAATGGGATGGACATGAGTTTAAGACTGATCCCTTGGGAACACCTTTGAGCCCAAACCATCCATGGAATAAGGAAACCATCCCAAAACCGGGCAAACAAAGTTGGAGAGATCGCTACAGTTGGGATACTTCACCAACTTGGGACCGCATGCCAATGGAAGCAGGAGCGTATTCGCGTATGTACATTACGGCAAAAGCCAAGGTGGCACCAGACAGTAAATTTTTGGAAAACACAGGGCATAGTATGAAAATTCATGTGCCAAGACATACCCTTCCTGAAAAGACTTTGGAATGGCACATTCCTGAACATTGGAATGCGTTTGAACGTAATCGCGCTAGAGCGTATTGCATTCCCTATTCTGCCATGGTCGCCATGGATAATTGGTTATTGGCCATGGAATTATTAAAGCAAGGAAAAACGAAGATCAGTACCAAGTTTGAAATTCCCAAAACAGGAACCCATATTGGATTTGGTGCTTGGGGAGCAGGTCGAGGCTTCTTGACGCATCATCTTGTTGTAGAAAAAGGCGTCATAAAAAATTACCAAATCATAACACCGTCCACTTTAAATGCCGCCCCGAGAACTCCTTGGGGCGTGCCAGGACCTTATGAAGAAGCTGTATTGAACACACCTGTTCTCGAAAAATTCGATAAACCGGAGAATTACAAAGGTATCGATATTTTACGCGCAATTCGAAGTTTCGATCCATGTATGCCATGTACCACGCATATTATGGCAAAAGATAGCGACCATATGATAACGCGTGAAGTGACAACCTGCGCCTGTGGAATCGAATAAACGCACTCTTATAGGTACTGTTTGTTATCATTTATTGAGCAACCACTCTGTAGGTCCTGTTTTATTGCCTCAAATAAAGTCCTTGGATTTGCCGCCGAATGTGGTGGTCGAAGAAATGAATTGGGGACCCATTGCGATTGTTCAATATTTCCAAACCTTGGAAATTCCTTTTGAAAAGGTCGTTTTTTTGGTGGCATTGGAAAGGCCTGAACGACAAATAGGCGATATCAATATCTATAAATGGGAAGGAAACTTACCTTCCGAAACACAGATCCAGGCATGTATTGGCGATGCTGCAACCGGCGTTATTTCAGTTGAAAATTTATTGGTCATTGGCGAATTTTTTAATATTTGGCCAAAAGAGTTATATTTACTGGATATAGAACCCGGACCCGAAATGGCTGGCGAACATTTATCTGAAGACTTAAAGGCCAAAGTTCCTGAAATACTGGAGACATTGGAGTATTTGGCCCTAAATGGTCCAAGAGATAAAGCTCTTGTCGGGGTTTTGAGAGGTGACGAATTATTTAATAAAAAGGAAAATGCATCATGACGACATAGAAAAATCACCCATTCGCTCCATGTTTTGGAAGGATGAGATTCTTCAATTGTTATATTGGATGGATGGTGAAGGTATGGGGACTTCAACTGGAGTTAAACTAATGCTTCCATTTTTGAAATCATCGGAGCAAAACCTTCAATATCATTTGGAAAGATTATCAGTTGATGGGTTTTTGATTTCAGACTCTTCAAGCGAGAATCCCTTTTACAATCTTTCAGAACTGGGAAAAAAGGAGGGAGGAAAGCTCTTTGCAGAAGCTTTTCAAGGTTTACAAAAAGCTGGCCATGGGGAATGTGGCCCCGATTGTGAATATTGTTATGGAACCGATGGGGTTAAGATGGATAACTGTGTACATAATTGTGCCAGCCACTAATGGATTTCTATTCCCCTTGATAACTTAAATAAGCCTAAAAATGAAGCCTGTTTTTTTTAATAATATAGAATTCAAGGAGATTGTGACCAAAGTCAAGGAATTGGCCCAAGAGTCGGAAAATCTTCCAGACGAAGGCGTTAGGGAATATACCACGCAATTATTGAAATATTTCGACCTGTTGCATCGCGAACCTTTGGCCCGAATTATGGAAACCATCGAGCGGAGCCATCCCGAATTGAGTGACACTCTAAAACAGGATTATACCATACACACTTTATTGGAATTATATGATTTTAAAAAGAAGGAAACTTTAAACGGATTATGAAAAAGCGATTCAGTGTATTGGTTCTATGTGCAATTGCCGTCTTGGGTTGCAAGGATCCATCAAATCGTATTCCTGAAATACCTAGCAAGAAAATGCTACCCGCGAACTTTCCAAAGTCAAAAGCGGGTGACATTGTAAAAAATGCCATTGAATTTTCTGGTGGATGGAACGAATGGAGAAAAAAGAAAACACTTTCTTATGTCAAACAAATTACATTTTTCGATTCCTTGGGAAATCCACAGCGCCACTTAAAGCAATTGCACCAATACCAATTGCAACCGAATTTTAAGGCAAAAATCAGTTGGGATGAAGATGGAGATCACTATGAAATGATCAACAATGGCAAACAAGCCCAAAAAATAAAAAATGGAGCCGTCATGCCGAACGAATCAGATGCCAAATCGGCGTGGAATTCCACGTTTGGTTCACATTATGTGATGTGTATGCCCTTTAAACTGGCAGATTCTGAAACAATTTTGGAATACCAAGGTTTGGACACTTTGAGCAACAATCAAATTGTTCATTCCATTAAAGCGACCTATACCAAAAATGCCGGTAGTTCAGGTGGTTTGCATACATGGTGGTATTATTTTGATACGGAAACGTTTGAGCTAAAAGCTAATTTTTTGGATTATGGTGATGGATTTAGTTATACTCAAAATGACGAATATCAAAATGTGGATGGTATCAAAATGAATAAGAAGCGATCAAGTTATAAGTCCAATTCCAATAGGGATTTGGTATATAAGGGAACGGAATATATCAACGAGGATATCATGTTTAATGTAACATTTGATAAGGATTTATTCAATTTGAAGGATGAATAAATCCAAAAATCCAAAAATCCTTGTAGTCGGTGTTGGTAATGAACTGAAACAGGATGATGCCTTCGGAATCGAATTTGTCAAGGCATTTATCGAAACCGTGGAGATTCCAGAGCATATCAAAGTGATGGAAGTGGGCATTGGTGGTATTCACTTGGTTCAGGAACTCCATCATGGCTACGAAATGTTGATTATGGTAGATGCCGTGGAATGGGGCGAACCACCAGGACACTTATATTTTAGGGAGATGGAAGACGTGGCAGATATCGAAGAAATGCCTGTCTTTGAAAAACGGACTTTTTTGGCTGATATGCACTACACAAGCCCGATACGAGCTTTGATGTTGGCCAAAGCCTTAAAAGTGTTGCCGCCAAAAATCTATATTTTGGGATGTGAGGCTAAAGAGCATGATGATTTTGCCATTGGAATGTCGGATGTTGTTAAGAGTGTCATTCCAGAAGCCATCGAAAAATTGAAACTTTGGTTGAACATAGATATTAATTCAACAACATAAAGTGTTAATTATAGTAAACCCATTCATTATTCGCATAAAATTCACTAATTTTATTTAAAATAAAATGTTATGAGTCAAGAAATTAAACCCGTACATAGCCCAAAGGAAAAACAAGACCAACCACATAAAAAAGCACCTTGGTGGTTTGGTCTGCACGTGCAGGACTTGGTAAAGCCAATAACGATCAAACGGATGCAATTGGTCTATATAGGTGGCCTTTTGTTAGCTCTGGGTTTAGCCGGTTACTATGCATATGATAATTATTTGCGAGAACCCACAGGAGAAGAATTTGTAAATGAAATCATTGATGCCGCCGGTGGCATGGACGCTTGGAACGAATTGAAATTTGGTGAATTTACAAGAACTCACAATCTCTATGCTGAAGATGGTGCGCTATTGAGGACTATCGAAGAGACTTTTTATTTCAAAAAAACGAATTCGGATGTGCATTTGCAGATCAAATCTGTTGGCGAAGATGGCAGCGTGGTTTGGGTTGGTAAAGATGCCGATGGATTTTGGTCCACACGGGATGGTAATTCCACAGATCCTAAAACAACCGCGAGGGAAGAAGGTATGATGTGTGATTCTAAATTTTGTGAACCTTTATGTGCGTCCTCAATGGCCTTTTACAGGTTCTCCATGCCGTTTAAATTAAAAGATCCGGGCATTCAACCGAGTTTGGCTTCTACAGATTTATCGGTATTGAATATGAGTTGGCTTGGTAGTTCGGGTAAGGAACCAACCATTTTGGACATAAAATATGACGAAAAAGTGGGTCGGGATCATTGGCGTTTTTATGTGGATCCTGAAGATCAGTTGATACACAAAATAGAATATTACAATAAATCTGACATGGGCGAAACACGTCCCGAGGAAATCTATTGGACTGACCATAAGACAGAACATGGCATCACCTTTAGCCACCGTTGGACACGCTACTGGCCAAATGGAAAAGTGATGGATGAATATATTTATTCTGACGTGGATTTCGAGAGTGAAATTGCAGACAGTTTCTTCCAACGTCCCGATCCTTCAAAATTAGCTTCAAAGTAATATCAAAGATGTTCGGATAAATTTTTATAGAAGGTAATTTTGTTATCAGCAGAAGGCTATTAGTGAAATTTAAAAATATAACGGTTTTGTATATGAGCTATGGCGTGTTTTAGCTCGAACCTCTTCAAATAAAATCTGGCTTTGGAAAATCCGCGGCCTCGAAGCTTAGGGATTCCGAGTGAGGAATGACCCAGCCATAGTTTATACACGGCTTATTGTATGCAGTTTTTATTCACTTGTTCTTTTCTTCAAATCCATTCTTTCGCGCAATATTCTCGTTATCTCAATATAATTTTTGTTTACAGTTCTGTAAAATATGATGTGCCGATTTGCTTTGGTGCCGAGAAGTTGTTTTGATATTCCTTCGTAGTTTTGCCCCAAATCTGGATTTTCAGCAATTTCTTGACATTTAGAAATCAGTTCATCGTAATATTTGTC
>JBDSFP010000112.1:0-2668 GCA_039919415.1 Aquaticitalea sp.
AGAATAAAGGGAAGATGTTTTTTAAGGTTTTTGGCCTCATTTTTGGCACATATCTGTATGGAAAGGGGAAAAGAATTCGGTTCTCTCTTTTCATATTGTTTAAAAGAGAAATTCCCAAAAATAAAGACGTAAAATACAATTTGGATAAGGACAACTACAATGAAACCGTAGAGTAAAAAATCATAAATCGGCATGAATAATTACGAATGTTGAGGTTCGTGGCAATCTTTGTATTGTTCCGGGGTTTTCCCACAAAAACCACAAGCTTCGCCATCTTTATTGAGCATCGGGTTTTGGCTTGCACAGGTGCCGGCAAATTTCCCGTCTTTTTTTGCCCATAATTTTATGGCAATCCCAGCTATTCCAAGACCTAAAAGAATCAAAGTGATCAATAAAAGTTTCATTCCAATTTATTTTGTGCAAAGATACTATATTTCGAGCGATTTTATCAACATTCAAACAAGAGATGTGCGAGGGTTTTTGTTGTTTACTTTCGAAATAAGCATTGTTTGGTTACAAATCATAAAACGGCATTTTCAACTCGATATAGTCAACTTACATAGAATTCAGCTAAAAAAGCTTTGCAACAAGTGCAATCCTATAAATTAAACACAATCATTCAAATCTCAAGGATTTAAGAATGGACAAAGCCTGGGGTTCGTCATCGGCATCCACTTGTATGATGATGTCGTTAAACAATCCAGCATAGGCAGAATCTGATTTATCTATTTCATAATAAATGATACTAGCCTCTGATAGGGCATTCTTAAAGCCCATGGCTTGTATCTGTGAGGTTCCGGAGAATACCTTCATTTTGTTGTCGTTCATAATAACTTTATTTTTATGCTATTAAATTATACGTTGCAAAAAAGTTTCAATGCTCTGTTGGTTGGCTCGGATGAGTTCAGCTTTGGCATTGCGGATGTCCTTTGGGTTTTTGTCCTGCGACAACTTGAATTTGCCTTCCCAATCGGTAATATTAATTTCAAAACCCTTTATATATGTGATAAGGTTGTGCATTCGCTCATGATCAAGTGGCAACCGAAACTTATGTTCGGGTGCTTCCAATTGTTCCGTCAAGCTTACAATTGATTGCTTTACAGAAGTTGGGTCGCTGATGGCTTTGGCAGTACCTTTTAAATGGACTTTGACATAATTCCAAGTCGGTAACTGTGTGGTACTGTAAATATTTGGAGAAATGTAACACTGTGGTCCACTAAAAATAATGGTCACTTTATGGTCATTCTTAAGCATTTCAGCCTGAGGATTAAAAGCATCAATATGTCCAATCAATTTGTTATCCCTGTAAATCAATGGCAAATGCGTTACCAAAGGCTCCCCATCCTTAAAGGAAATTACAGTTGCCAAAGGATAGGATTTGATGACCTCTATCATGTGGTCTCGGTTATCGTCTTGGTGGTGTGGTGGTGGATACAATGAATTAAAGATTTATGATTTTAGATTAACGATGTCTACTGATTACTGAACACTGTTTACTGACTACACTCCAAACTGTCGCAAATGATGGTCAATGTGTTTGTATTGCATCTTTCCCCATTGATCGGTTTTGAACTTCCCAAAAGCAGGATGTTCCGGCCAATGAAGGTTTGTGGATTTTTTTACAAAGGTATTCAACTGGTCAATAAGGCGTTGCTTTTCCGTAACGAAATCGTCGGTATCACTTACCAAAAACTCTTTAGCCGTTGGCATGCTTTTTTTCCAAGGCGTATCATTGTACATCGTGGACTTAAACACTTTAAACAAGAGTTTCATCACCGGATTTGGCTTTTTGAGGACCAAAGTTCCGTTGGCAACTTCCAGCGGGCGTTGGCTGTGTCGCAGCATTTTCACCACGTCCATTGTGCCCCATTTGGCTTGCTTTTGTGCATCCAGTTGGTGAATTCGCCTTAAAACCTCTCGATGCGTATCAGAATCAAATAAAGATTTCATAATATTGCGTGGTATAGAATTGGTTCTGAAATTTACAATTTTTATAAGTATCTTATGTCAGAAAAAATACCTTCTTTTTCCATAAAAAATTGGTCAGAGGACGACCAACCACGCGAAAAGTTGCTCAACAAGGGCAAGGACGCTTTGAGCGATGCCGAATTGGTCGCCATTTTGATTAGTTCGGGAAGTCGAAATGAAAGTGCTGTAGATTTGTGCAAGCGTATTCTGTCAAGTACAGGAAATAATTTGAGTGCGTTGGGCAAATTGTCCATTAAGCAGTTGATGGAATTCAAAGGCATTGGAGAAGCTAAAGCCATCAGCATCATTGCCGCATTGGAATTGGGACGCCGACGACGAGGCGAGGAAGCGTTGCAACTAAAGAAAATCGAATCGAGCCATTCGGTATTTGAGCTCATGCAGCCCATCATCGGTGAGTTGCCTCATGAAGAATTCTGGATTGTATATGTGAATAATAATAATAAGGTCATTCACAAAAACCAATTGAGCAAAGGCGGTATCACTGGGACTTTGGTGGATGTCCGTTTGGTACTGAAAACCGCGATAGAAGTGGGTGCCACAGGCCTTATTTTGGCACATAATCATCCGTCGGGCACCTTAAAACCGAGTGCAGCAGATAAACAGATCACGCAAAAATTAAAAGTGGCTTCCGATAGCCTGGACATCAAAGTATTGGACCATCTCATCATCACTGAAAAGG
>JBDSFP010000136.1:0-3260 GCA_039919415.1 Aquaticitalea sp.
ATTTCAAAGGTACGAATTGCGATTGTAAAAATACCTACAAGCCCCGAAGTTTCGGGATTGGAAACCTTGCAGGACTGGAAGCCTTGCAGGTCAATAAAAGTCAGTCGCTACTCCTGATTGAAGTGGCATCTTTTTTTATGATGGTTGAGCCAGTCGAAACCTCATAAAAAAAGATAGAACGGAAAGCAGGTGGAAACCATGCTTGAAAAGCAGTAAGATTGGGTTCTAAAAATTAATTACATTTGGCGCATGCGAAAACACCTTAAATTATGGATTGCCCTGTCGCTTTTTGTTCAGATTGTGCTACTAAGGATTCTTGCCAGATACCCAGATTTTGTGGAACGCTTTTACAGCCATGGCGTCTATCAACTCATTGCAAAATTAATGCACTATTCCTTTGGCTGGATACCGTTTTCGATGGGCGATATTTTTTATACCATTGCGGTTATTTATATGTTGAGATGGCTTTTTGTGCATAGAAAACGCATTCTAAAAGACACCAAATATTGGATTTTGGATGTGCTATCAGCCGTTTCCATCGGCTATTTTGCCTTCCATGTGCTTTGGGCATTCAATTATTACCGCTTGCCTTTGCATCAATCCTTGAACATAGAAAATGAGTATTCGACGGAACAACTCATAAAAACAACTACACTTTTGATTGAGAAATCCAATACCATTCATCGTGAAATAACTTTGAATGATTCGGCAAAAGTCATTATGCCTTTCACTAAGCGAGAACTGATTGCGATGGTACCCCAAGGTTATGATGAACTTTCAAAAGAATTTCCACATTTAAAATATCATCCTTCAAGTTTGAAACGATCAATTTATAGTGTGCCGCTGACGTATATGGGTTTTAGTGGTTATTTGAATCCGTTTACAAATGAAGCGCAGATCGATGGTTTGATACCAGCATATCGTTATCCAACTACTTGTAGTCACGAAATGGCACATCAATTAGGCTATGCAGCGGAAAATGAAGCTAATTTTATCGGTGCTATGGCTGCCATGCATCATAAAAATATCTATTTTCAATATTCGGGATACACCTTTGCCTTAGCGCATTGCCTGAGTGATCTTTACCTTCGAGACCCTTCCAAACATGCCGAATTATTGAAAATAATCGACATTGGAATCTTGAAGAATTATGACGAAACACGCCAATTCTGGCAATCGTATCAAAATCCGTCGCAAGTATTTTTCAAGAACAGCTATAGTGGTTTTCTGAAAGCCAACAATCAGGCCGGCGGCATTGACAGTTATAGTTATGTAGTGGCACTTTTGGTAAATTACTTTGAAAAAAATGCGATGTGAACTTCATAATAATAAAAAATGTGTGCATAATTCAATTTTATTACGAATGTGTAGGAAAACTTTCTACATTATTTTTATCTTTAGCCTTCTAATTTACAATCTCTCTTTTCAAATGTTCAAATCCTATTTCACAATTCTCTCGTTTTTATGCGGAATGACGCTCTTTGCGCAAGATTATTTTCCAAAAAATGATGGTGTCAAAAGTAAAAACACCAACTACACAGCTTTTACCAATGCCAAAATCCATGTTACGCCAACTCAAGTTATCGAGAATGGTACGCTATTGATTAAGGATGGAAAAATTGTGGAAACAGGCACTTCAGTTGCCATTCCAAAAAATTCAAATATTGTTGATGTTTCCGGAAAAAGCATCTACCCTTCATTCATTGATATTTATTCCAATTTTGGTATTGAAAAACCAAAAAGCGAAGGTAGTGGAAGACGCAGCCCTCAATATGATGCCACACGATCTGGTTATTATTGGAACGACCATGTGATGCCAGAAAACAACGCCATCGAAAAATTCAAGTACGACTCCAAACAAGCGGAAGAATTGCTTAAAGCCGGTTTTGGTGTTGTGAACACGCACATTGCTGATGGGATTGTACGCGGTACTGGTGCCTTGATTGCATTGAACACTCAAGGCGGAAACGACACGCGGATATTGGCTACAAAATCCGGTCAATTTTTATCATTTGAAAAAAGCAAATTGTCCAATCAATCCTATCCTACCAGTCTCATGGGAGCGATGGCTTTGTTACGTCAACTTTATTATGACGCCGAATGGTATGCCAAAGGAAATATCAAGACACACGATTTATCGATTGAAGCATTGAACAACAATAAAGGGCTTGTGCAGATTTTTGAAGCCGGTAGCCGAGCCAATGATTTAAGGGCCGATAAGGTTGGCGACCTGTTCGATATTCAATATGTCATTTTAGGTGGCGGCGATGAGTATGAACGCATCGACGAAATTAAAGCCATGAATGCACCGATGATCATTCCCATCAATTTTCCGGAAGCCTATGATGTTGAAAACTCGTTTTTAGCTGAAACGTTGTCTCTAAAGGATTTGAGACAATGGAACCAAAAACCGACAAATCCGAAAGTGTTGGCTGAAAATGGCATTCAATTTGCCTTGACCACGAACGATGTAAAAAAAATCAAGGATTTCAGTGACAATTTAATGAAAGCCATCAAAGCTGGATATCCAAAAGAGAAAGCCTTTGAAGCGTTGACAACCATCCCAGCACAAATAATTGGTCAATCGGCTAATATAGGTTCGTTAAAAAATGGATCACAAGCCAATTTCCTTATTACCTCTGGCGATATTTTTGAAGAGAAAACTGTTCTTTTTGAAAATTGGGTACAAGGACAAAAGAACGTGATTGAAGACCTCAACAAAAGCGATATTCGCGGTAATTATGAATTTTCACTTTCTGGAGATTCGTACAAAATGAAAATTAGCGGAGAATTGAGCAAACTGAAATCCGAAATCACTGCCAATGAAAAGACGAGAGGTTCAAAAATCTCTTATGTGGGTGATTGGGTCAATATCGCATTTACCACACAAGATTCCACGAAACAGGAATTCATTAGACTCATCGCCAATGTTGATGACAAAAAAAATCTAAACGGAAAGGCTATCTTTCCAAATGGGATGGAAAATTCCTTTTTTGCTGCACACAAAGACTTGGCCCTGGATGAAAAATCAGAGGACGACAAGAAAAAAGAAGACAAAAAAGACGAGACGAAAAACGTATCACCTTTGACCTATCCAAATGAGGCCTTTGGTTTTAAGGAACTTCCAAAATCTGAAACCTTACTATTTAAAAATGCCACTGTTTGGACCAACGAGAAAGACGGTATTCTTCAGAACGCAGATGTACTCATCAAGAACGGAAAAATTGCCCAAATCGGACAGAATCTTTCCGACGGCAATG
>JBDSFP010000173.1:0-4596 GCA_039919415.1 Aquaticitalea sp.
CCAGGCTGTTGCACCATCGCAGGGATGAACTCCCACCACGCCTGGTTGGCAGAGACCTTCTGGTTTTGTGCAGGAGCATTGTAGCCGCCTCCCGCCACATACTCGCTTTGGTATCCTGCCCAGGCAAATTCGTGATTATCCCAAATACAGACAAATGGCCAACGGGCCCGGGCATCCTGCAAATCGGGATCTTCAAGATATGCACGGTAGAGTGTGCGATAATCTTCCAAGGTAACGGGTAGATGGAAATTGTTAACCTTTCGGCCTTGCGGGAACTTATACAGATTTCTGATGCGCCTGCCACGATTGCCGTTTGGATTATCTTCAGCATACCAGGTAACTTCGTAAATAAAATCGCCCAGGTGCAACACAAAATTGAGTCGTTGATCTTTGGAACGTGCCTCATCTTCAAAGATCATTTTTCGGTAAGCATTCAGCGCCCCTTCGTTAGGGGATTGGCAACATACAAAGGTAAAACGAACGGGTGTATCGGAATCGTCGTTGGGTGCAGTAATAGTACGACCGGTGCGGCTGGCGAAACCATGCTCATCAATAAAACGGTACCAATACTCGTGGTTGGGTAAGAGATCATTAGTCAAAAAACGACAAGTCCAATCTGAATCAGCACTGATATGCGCAATACCGCCTGCCAGGATTTTTTTGAATTCGCGGGTTGTAGAAATTTCAACGACCAACTTTTTAGCAGCACTTCCCTTTACAGGCGGACGTCTGGTCCACAAGATCACACTGTTAGCTGTCGGGTCACCCGATGCTACACCCTGTGGAAATAGATCACGGCGCTCGATTGCCAGTGTGGGAGGCTTGTTTGCCCAACCTTTTTTTGTCGTTATGGCGAAGCCAAAGAGTAAAGAACTTTGTAAGAATTTACGGCGGGTTAAATTCATAAGATTTCAGTTTATTCTTCTATACAATTCGGATGTAATAGCATACTTTGTTTTTATTTAGTTTTTATCATAGCAACCTAAAACATTTACCCGACAATGTCTTGTCTGTAAATAGGTTGACCTTTTTTGTGTTGAAAAATGTCTTTTATCACTAACGTAAAATTTAACAGAACATTGACAACTTTTCAAAAAAATCCCTTCAGGATTTGAAAAAGTTGCCATCTTTTTCAGGGTATAACCTGTTGCCTTCAAAACACTTATCATTAAAAGTACAAAATTTGAATGAAAAATGCTCAATAAGCATCTTTTGCACTATTGTAAATGAGGTTTGGAAAGGGAACTGATGTGGAGCTCACCTCGACCTCAAATAATAATTTGATAACCTAATTGTAATTTTCTATGAAGGCAAAATCAACTTGATAAGAGCCAACCCCCCAATTATGCTATCAACTTTATTTTTACGGCTATTTTAGGTAAGATTGATTTGTAATTTTTTCAAAATATCGTGTTTCGATTTATGGATACAGAACACATTAATAAAACTTCCAAAATCATCTGCAATTAATTTTTCATCTAGAATAGTTTTATTGGCTCTGATTAATATATAATCAAAATCACGAAGCATTTTTATCACTTCCGGTATATTCTCAGAAATCTCGACCATCAAGGTCGGGGCATATAATTCAAGAATTTTTTCCATTCCTTGAAGCGCAAATAATTCTGCTCCTTCTATATCAATTTTAATGAAGTCGGGGGATTCACCTGGATATTCTTGTTCCATGAAGCTATCAAGGGTAACTGTCTCAACCTCAATCATTTTTTTTGTAGCGGTTACTCCCGAGTTTTTTAGAACTTCATCATATATTTTGTAATCACTCAATAATGAATTATTCTGTCCGGTCAAGTCGTCTACGTAAAAATTTGCTCTTCCATTTGTATTGGATACAGCTTTCTCAATTAAACGAATACTATCATAACAACTGATATTTCTTTTTAAATATGTCAAATTTTCAGGCCCTGGCTCAAAAATTACCACCTTTTTGGTGTCGTTAGTCAACTGTCCAAAATATTGACTGAAATAACCAATATTTGCACCAACGTCGATTACGAAATTGCAGCCGGGAATAATTTCACTGAACAATTGAATAGTGTCTTTTTCTCTCCTTTTACCGTAGTACCAAAAACCTTTGTGTAAAAATGCATCCAGATAAAAGGGCTTTTTAGTTAAATGGTGTCGGATTTTAATTGTGCCCGGATTAAATTTCTTTAAAAGTTTAATAGCTAATTTTCTCATTTTATTTTGATCTTAACTTAAGCCTTTTGCATTTAGCTTATTGCCTGAATACCCATAGCTTTTTTATGGAAGTAAACCAGCAAACTCTATATCAAGTTTCAGCCGTGAAATGTAGGCATTCATTACGTTTGCTTATGTATATATTTTGTTAAATTAATAAATTGCAAACAAAGAAGAAAGAGAGAACTTAAATTCAACCCTTAGAGAAAACTTACAATAAGTTTTCCAAAACATTAATATTGTCGATTCTCATAATATAATTGTTATTTCCATGCAAATGATTTTATTATGTTTTTTTATGTTTTAAAAATGAAATAAGTTCGGTTTTTGGGTTTAAATGGACTGAGATTGGGATACATCCTCTCGTATTCTGTTTCTTCTGTGAAGCTGAAGCTGCAACTCCTTTATTTCGAAAAGCTCATTGACCAGGAGCAAAAATTTATGATGGTGGATCAATGATTGGTAATCCCACTCGCAATTTATTTTAATTATAGTTTATTTATGTGAATTCTTTACATTGATTCTCTTAATTTAAATGGCTATTGCCGCTAAAGAAGGATTCATAATAAGTTCTTTTTTATTGTATTATTTTTAAGAATAATTGCTTATTTCAACTTCATCAACAAATAGGAAAATATCAGGGCATTGGTTTTTGCCGATTGTTCATTGGTAGATGAACCCGCATGACCACCTTCAGTATTTTCATAATAATAGGTTTTATAACCCATATCATTCATTTTGGCAACCATTTTTCGAGCATGCCCCGGATGTACTCTGTCATCACGTGTGGAACTTGTAAAGAATACTTCCGGATAGTCCATACCACTTTTCAGATTTTGATAGGGTGAATATTTTTTAATGTATTCCCATTCTTCGGGCACATCAGGATTGCCGTATTCGCCCATCCAACTGGCACCTGCCAATAGTTTATTGTAGCGTTTCATATCCAATAATGGCACTTCGCACACTACCGCATTGTATAAATCCGGACGCTGTGTAAAAGCCACTCCTACCAACAACCCGCCATTACTCCCGCCCATAACACCTAAATGTTTTGGCGAGGTCACTTTTTTGGTAATCAAGTCTTCGGAAACGGCATACAGATCGTCAAATACATTTTGTCGTTTTTCCTTTATGCCATCGAGATGCCATTTAGGCCCAAACTCACCGCCACCTCGAATGTTGGCCAAGACAAAAACACCGACCTTATCGAGCCATGATATTCCAAATGTAGAGGCATAAAATGGAATGGAGGAACTCTCAAAGCCTCCATAAGCATATATTAGGGTTGGATTGGTGCCATCATTTTTTATTCCCTTTGCAGACACCATAAAATAAGGAATCAGCGTACCATCTTTTGATTTTGCCTTAAATTGGTTCACTTCATACTTGCTGGCATCAAAATATGCTGGTAACGTTTTGTACTGCTTGAACGTGTTAGCTTTTGCATCCGCATAATATAAGGTTGACGGCGATATGAAGTTTGTAAAATTAAAAAAGTAGTTGTCTGATAATTTATCAGTTGCAACAATGGAGATAGTTCCAAAATCGGGTGCGTTTACATTTTCTTTCGTCCATTTGCCATTTTCGAAGGAATAATTATATAATTGCCCTATGACATTTGTCAACACATTGATAAGTAGTTTATTTTTTGTCGTTGAAACACCATCAATACTCGAAAATTCATCGGGTTCGAGGATCACTTGGATTTCTTTTTCGCCTTCCAACAATTCGGTAAAATTGAGACTTAAAAGTGTTCCCGTTTTATAGGTTTTGGTATTGACAGTCCAATCTGATTTTAATTGAATGACTAATTCATTGTTCAAAATAGCATTCGGACTGGCATCATCTGGAATATCCAATTTTATTAATTTTTGATTTTCCAAAACAAAGTTATTGGATGTAAAGAAAGTCAAGCCTTGGTAAACAAATGTGTGTGCATCTGAACCATCCCGTAGAACCCAACCACTAACGCTCACATCAGTTGAGTTTCCCTCATAAATGAGTTGGGCATCTTTTAGTAATTGGCCACGTTGCCATAGCTTTACTTGTTTCGGATATCCGGACGTTGTCATGGTGCCTTCGCCAAAATCGGAAGAAACAATAAGTGTATTTTCATCCACATAGCTTGCATCTCCTTTAGATTCCTCCATAAAAAATCCATCTTCAATAAATTGTTTCTTGTTGACGTCAAATTCTTTTGTAACAACGGCATCACCACCGCCTTTTGAGAGACTGATCAAAAAACGGTTATAAGAAGGATATAATCCATCTGAACCCTTGTACACCCATTTTATATTGTCCTTTTTTGATAGTTCATCAATATCAAGAAGTGTTTCCCAATCGAGTGTGTTATTAACATAGTTAGTCAAAAGACATCGTCTCCATATGACTCTT
>JBDSFP010000177.1:0-3895 GCA_039919415.1 Aquaticitalea sp.
TTAGCTACAAACTGCAAATCAGACTTCTCTCCTCTATATAAAGTAATATCCAACGTACCACCTGTTATAAACCTTTTGGTTGTTTCATTGTTAGTAAACAAATCTCTAGTTTGTAATGGGTTTGAAGAGTTGTTGGGATGGTCAGGATAATTACCATTCTCGTCAGGCAATAAATAATCCCATGGACGTGTATTAGTTAATGCAACTCCTATTGTTGTTCCGGTGTTATCATTATTAAAAAAACCCCTATCAGCAGATGAATTAATATAATTGCTAACTAAAGACAATTTGATATTATCTGTAAACCGATGTTCAACATTTAACCTTAAAGATGTTTTGTCATAACCTGTATGTTTAACAATGCCGTCTTCCTGATCTCTTGATAAACCGGCATAAAAAGTCGTTTTATCTGAACCACCTGACATACTCACATTTGTATTGTTAATAAATCCTTTTTCACCATAAATTTCTTTTTCATAATCTCTTAAAGTACCTGCCGCCGCTGCTGCAGTATAAAGATCACCTTCTCCATATTGACTTTCAGCCAACTCAGCAGTCCAGTTTCTTTGACCTTGTAAATTAATAATTTGATTATACCCTACAGATTGTGAAAAGTTTAGTTGGGTCTTTCCGGCTTTACCCTTTTTAGTTGTAATAATTATAACCCCTGCGGCACCTCGAGAACCATATATTGCAGAAGCCGAAGCACCTTTTAATATTTCAATATTAGCAATATCGTCAGGATTAATATCGGCAATTCTATTGGTTGCATTATCTTGTGATGATGCATTCCCTCCCGCAGCTGCACCAGAAACCGCATTTAGACCAGCTGATCCAATACTGCTGTTGTCTATGTAAACGCCATCAATAATGTATAAAGGTTGAGAGTTGCCATAAATCGAAGTAACACCTCTCAATTTAACAGATATACCGCCACCTGGAGCACCTGAGTTAGAAGATACTAACGCTCCGGTAAACTTACCTGCCAAGGCACCATCTAAAGTCTGAGGTGGTGTGACTCCAGTTAATTCTTCTGCAGATATGGATGCTACTGAATTAGCTGCATTTGTTCTTTTTATACTTGTCGCTAGACCTGAGATAACAATCTCATCTAAAGCCGTAGCAGATTCCGCCATTTTAACATCTAAAGTCGATGCCGAAGTTACCGGAACTTCTTTTGTTTCAAATCCTAAGTAAGAAAATACCAATGTTGCTGGAAAACTGTCTACTTGAATTGAATAGTTTCCATCAAAATCTGATATTGCTCCATTGGTTGTCCCTTTAACTAAAATGTTTACACCAGCAACGGGTGAACCTGTTGACGTATCTGATATTGTTCCACTAACATTTTGTGCAAAAATCACACTTGGAATAAAAAAAGCAAAAGCAACAAGCCATTTAAAAATAATTTTTTCATTCATAATATTATATTTTTTTGATTAATCAATTCAAATATCTTAATAATTATTTAAATAAATACACTTGTCCTTATAAATATCACAGCAAAAAAAAAATTTTATGAGAATAATTAAATATTTTTATTTGCTATCTGTTAAATTGATGACTAAGGTCTTTATGAAGAAAATTATAATCAGCTGTTCATCTTTAAATTTTTTAAAGAACTCAATCTAAATTTCCGTCATAACTTATATTTTATTTTTCAATTTTTGAACTATAACAATAATCAACAATATATAAATCTTAAATTTGCATCTTTAAAAATTTATTTATGTACAGAAGTCATACTTGTGGTGAATTAAGAGCTGCACATATCAATACAGAAGTCACTCTTTCTGGATGGGTGCAAAAAACGCGCGACAAAGGATTTATAATTTGGGTCGATTTGCGAGACCGTTATGGCATCACACAACTTGTTTTTGATGAAGAACGTACGCCAAAAACGATGATGGAGGAAGCTCAAAAATTGGGTCGAGAATTTGTGATTCAAGTGAAGGGAACCGTCATCGAGCGTGCTTCCAAAAATCCGAATATTCCAACAGGTGATATTGAAATTTTAGTAAGCGAATTGACCATTTTGAATCCTGCTATTCTTCCGCCCTTCACCATTGAAGATGAAACTGATGGTGGCGAAGAATTACGAATGAAATACCGCTATTTGGACATCCGAAGAAATCCAGTAAAAAACAATCTGATTTTTAGAGCGAAAGTTGCACAGGAAGTTCGAAATTATCTTTCGAAAGAAGGATTTATAGAAGTTGAAACGCCCTATTTAATTAAATCAACTCCTGAAGGTGCACGTGATTTTGTGGTGCCAAGCCGAATGAATGCAGGCCAGTTTTATGCCTTACCACAATCGCCACAAACTTTCAAACAGTTGTTGATGGTTGGTGGGATGGACAAGTATTTCCAAATTGTGAAATGTTTTAGGGATGAAGATTTACGTGCCGATAGACAGCCCGAGTTTACACAAATCGATTGTGAAATGGCTTTTGTAGAGCAAGACGATATCTTGAATGCCTTTGAAGGCTTAACCCGTCATTTATTGAAAGAAGTGAATGGTATAGAAGTGAAAGAATTTCCGCGCATGTTATATGAGGATGCATTGCGTTTGTACGGAAATGACAAACCTGACATTCGTTTCGGGATGCAATTTGGCGAATTGAACGAAGTTGCGCAACACAAAGATTTTGGCGTTTTCAATTCAGCTGAATTAGTTGTTGGTATTGCAGTACCAGGTGGAAATGCATATACCAGAAAAGAAATTGACCAACTGATTGATTGGTTAAAACGACCGCAAATTGGTGCTTTAGGAATGATTTATGTACGTTGCAACGAAGACGGCACTTATAAATCTTCGGTAGATAAATTTTATGATGAAGCTGATTTAGCAAAATGGGCTGAAGTCACTGGTGCAAAAGCTGGCGATTTGATTTGTGTGCTTTCAGGAAATACTAATAGAGTCCGCCCACAATTAAGTGCCTTGCGTATGGAATTGGCAACTAGATTAGGGATGCGAAATCCAAAAGAATTCGCGCCACTTTGGATACTGGATTTTCCATTGTTGGAATGGGATCAAGACACCCAACGCTACCATGCCATGCACCATCCATTTACCTCGCCAAAACCCGGACAATTGGAATTATTGAAAACTAATCCAGGAGAGGTCAAAGCCAATGCCTACGATTTGGTATTGAATGGCAACGAAATTGGCGGTGGTTCCATTCGTATCCACGATAAAAAGACACAAGCCTTGATGTTCGATTATTTAGGATTCACGCCAGAAGAAGCCAAATCACAGTTTGGGTTTTTGATGGATGCCTTTCAATATGGCGCACCACCACACGGAGGTCTCGCATTTGGATTGGATCGATTGGTCGCTATTTTGGGTGGACAGGAAACCATACGTGATTTTATTGCCTTTCCTAAAAACAATTCAGGTCGTGATGTCATGATTGATGCTCCTGCTCCAATAGATAAAAAACAACTCGAAGAATTGAATCTAAAACTTGAGTTGTAAAAGCAAATTAATTTTATTCCGTTTGGGAATTGAAATCCCAAACAGTATATTTCCAACAACAACCAATGCCGAGACAACCACTCTTTAAACAATTTTTAATCTGGCGAGCCAAGCATATTTCGCACAAGCAATTTGTGGCGCTGTTGAGCATTGTGGTTGGTTTTACTTCAGGAGTTGGTGCCGTTGTCCTTAAAAACCTAACGCATTTTATTCAACACATTTTGGAAGGAAATTTGGTAAAATTCTACCATCAGGCCTTTTATTTTGTGTTCCCAATATTCGGTCTGGCCCTGGTGTACGTTGTCATGAAATATGTGATACGGCATAAGGTAAGTCATGGCATTCCTTCCACCTTGTATGCCATTTCCAAACGAAAGGGCATCATGCGACGTTACCAAATGTTCGGCTCCATACTAA
>JBDSFP010000191.1:0-2638 GCA_039919415.1 Aquaticitalea sp.
ATTGTTTATCATTCTACCTTTTGGCTGAGATGAAGTCATTGAATTGACCTCTAATGAATCTATATAAATATTAAATTTTTTGTAGAAAATTTGTAGTTCGTAGTTAGAAGTTGAATCAATTTTATCTTCCTGGAAATTAATGGTTTCAAGATTTTGAGCAACTAAAAAAATAGGAATATGAAATAGTACAGCGCAAAATATCCATATTTGATTCATATATTTTCTTGTCTAATTTTTGATGAGTATAGTATGTCTATTGTCTATTGTCTTGTTTCTAGTAGTTCGTTCTGCATTTAGGTTGACATTTTAACATTTTCATCTTCCATTTTGTATTTCCATTTAAAAACGACTGGCTCTTTATTGATTTCAGAAATTCCCTGATAAATCCTTTCTTTTAATTCTTGTTTATTTTGGACACGTATATGTCTTAAAAACGTCCGTGTTATTTTACTAAAAAACATTTCAATCATGTTAAGCCATGAGCCATGGGTTGGTGTAAAAACGAATACAAATTTTCCCGGTACAGTTGCCAGATATTTCATGGTTTCTTTTGATTGGTGTGAGGCGTGATTATCAAGTATGATTTTTATGGTCCAATCATCTGGATAACTTTCGCTCACCTTTTTCAAAAATGAAACGAATTCAGCGCTCCTGTGCCGCTCTTCTACCAATGGGATTATCTCTCCCGTATGTAGATCTATTCCGGCCAGTAGGCTGAGTGTACCCAAACGTTTATATTCGTAATCCCTACCGACGGCAGTGTACTTGCCTGGTACGGGCGACAATTGGGCTGCAATGTTTTTTATGGCCTGGATACCTGGCTTTTCATCGTATGAAATAGTTGTTCGTTTTCTTGTCTCATTATCATGATCTTCATTTGACAATTCTTGGGAATTAATGAGCTCTACCTCTTTATAAACAGCCAAAACCTGTGCCATTTTTTCTTCAAAAAGAGGATCCCTTCTTTCAAGATAATAGCTAATCTTATGTGGCTTAATACCAGCTTTGTCCAAAATGCCATGCACAAGACTTTTGCCAGCCCGCCTTAAAGACGGATGCCCTTTTTCTAAACAGACTTTTTGAATATGCTTTGCGAGCAAGTTTACCGTCCATATTTCATAAGAATAACCCAATTCTTTAGGTTGTTGGCAGGCTACTGATAATAACCAAGTTTTATCTTCATCTGTAATTTCAGCGGGTGCGCCCCGCCCCGCTAAATCATTTAAAGCGGCAACCGGACCAAAAGCAAGTGCTTTGTCAATGCAAGCATAAACACTTTCCCGACTCAGACCAACAGCTCTTGATATGACAGCAATTGAATTGCCTTCCATATACATTAAAGAGATAACCGAACGCTGTACGTGTCTTTTTTGCGCGGTCTTACTTTTAGAAATCTTCACCAATTTGTCCTTCTCATCTGCTGAGCAAACCAAAGAACCGCGTTTCTTATATGTCATATTTTGTATCGTTTTCTCAAAGATACAAAATATTTATATATGTCAAGTTATTTTATGAACGTTATACTAGTGCATCAGGTCGCTAAGATTTGGCTTTTGCTTTTATTTTGGTTGGTTGAAGTCTACGGACTTTTAAACAAAACTAATGAAAAATTGGAAGCCCAGAAGGGGCGTTTGCCTCAAGCAAATTGTGAAAGCTTTTAGCGCTTTTGAAATGATTAGGGTTTACCAGTTTTAGCACATCAGTGCACCGGTTACCTTTCTATATTGCAAAAAGTATTAGATTTAAAAAGCCTGAAGGGCTGATATTATTATATAAATTAAGTATAGATTTCAACCCCAAACCCTGAAAGCTTGCCTGACTAAACAGGCAGGGGTGACATTATGAATAAGTGTTAAAGTTAACCAGTATTAGAGTTAACCAGTATTAGAGATAACTAGTCATAGAGTTAGATATAATACTATTTACCGGTTAACTATAATACTATTTACTGGTTAACTATAATACTATTTACTGGTTAACTATAATACTATTTAATAGTGGTTAATGTAGAATATCACCATTTCGGATCCAGATCGCCTTTTGTAAATTCTTTTCAGAACTACTTGAAAGTGGAATTGAAACTAACGATAAGCCCAATCCCCCTATAAATAAGCCTGTTTGTGTCGATTCTTTATCCATCAATAAACCGGTACCATATAGTGCCAAGGCTACTGAAGACATGATTAGAACAGCTTTACGTTTTTGATCATATTTCTTGAATTCCATGACTGCATTTGGGCTTACGGTCATTTCTTTTTTCAACTTTTGTCCCAAAAATCCGATTCGATAGGTTACACCATTTTTTACATACTTATAATTCCCTTTTAAATAAATGGATTCAGCTAGGTATTTCTCATTTATATTTTGTCCTTGTGCCGTTGGTGGAAGGAAAAGCAAAAATAGCGTGGAGCATGAGAAGAGGAATAAATTGGAATTTGATTTCATAAAGCAGGATAATAGATAATTAAGAAATTGTAAGGGCCGCCCCAGGTGATCAATGCCGGAAATACAACTGAGTACTTTCGGTTAACTTAAACAAACATAGGAAAGTATTCTTGATTCTAATTTAGAACCGGCTATGTCGCTTAGCGTGTATTAGAAGAGGTTTTAAGTTTGTGAGAGATTTTTCTGAATATCT
>JBDSFP010000228.1:0-7751 GCA_039919415.1 Aquaticitalea sp.
TAAATTTTAAGGAACTCAATCCTTCAGAAATTCAGTTGATTGGCTTAAACCACATCAATCTCAAACAGGAGAGCGCTAAAATCAAAAAGCAAATTCAAGCACTTCAAGAATCGGACGAACTTTCCAAAACTGAGATTGCCCAGAATATTCAGGAATTACAGGAGGTTGATTTTGTGCATCTGCATAACCATTCACAATTTTCGGTCTTGCAATCCACCATTAGCATTCGCGATTTAGTTGCCAATGCTGCCAAACAGAAAATGTCAGCCGTTGCTTTGACTGACCATGCCAATATGATGGGAGCTTTTCATTTTGTACGTGAATTAACCAATCACAACAGATTGGTCAAGGCAAAAAATGATGCCTTGGTTGAAAAGGGTGAAGTCCCTAATGAAAAAGAAATCAAACCCATTCTCGGCTGTGAGTTTTTTGTTTGCGAAGATCGTTTGAACAAAAGCCGAAAAGACAATGGCTACCAAGTGGTTTTTCTGGCAAAGACCAAAAAAGGCTATCATAATTTGGCAAAATTATCATCTTCGGCATATACGGAAGGGTTTTATTATGTACCAAGAATTGACAAACATATCATTGAGAAATACAAGGAAGACTTGATTGTCCTAACAGGAAATCTGTATGGTGAAGTGCCAAGTAAGGTCTTGAACGTTGGCGAAAACCAAGCGGAAGAAGCATTGTTGTGGTGGAAAGAACAATTTGGCGACGATTTGTATATCGAATTGATGCGCCACAATCAGGAAGATGAAAACCGGGTAAATCCTGTGTTGATTGACTTTTCAATAAAACACGATGTCAAAGTTGTTGCCACCAACAATACCTATTACGCCGAAAAAGAAGATGCCAATGCACACGATATATTGCTCTGTGTGAAAGATGGCGAAAAACAAGCCAAACCCATAGGTCGAGGACGAGGTTATCGCTACGGAATGCCAAATCAGGAGTATTATTTCAAGTCTGCTGACCAAATGAAAGTGCTTTTCAAGGACATTCCTGAAGCGATTGCCAATACGGAAGAAGTTGTCAATAAAATTGAGGACTATCAATTGGCGCGTGAGGTGTTGCTTCCAAAATTCGACATTCCTGAGGATTTTGAAAATGAGGATGATTATTTGCGTTATTTGACCTATGAAGGTGCCAAAAAACGCTATCCAGAATTAACTGATGCCATTAAAGAGCGTTTGGATTTTGAGTTGGAAGTCGTAAAAAAAACTGGCTATCCAGGTTACTTTTTGATTGTCGAGGATTTTATTCGCGAAGCTAGAAAAATGGACGTGTCCGTTGGTCCAGGGCGAGGTTCGGCAGCAGGTTCGGTGGTTGCTTATTGTCTTTGGATTACCAATATCGATCCATTGAAGTACGATTTGCTTTTTGAGCGGTTTTTGAATCCAGATCGTGTGAGCATGCCAGATATCGATATCGATTTTGATGATGAAGGTCGTGGTCGCGTCATGGATTATGTCATCAAAAAATATGGCAGCAATCAGGTCGCGCAAATTATTACTTACGGAACCATGGCTGCAAAATCGTCCATTCGTGATACAGCTCGTGTGTTGGATTTACCATTATTTGATGCTGATAGAATTGCCAAATTAATCCCTACAATGTCCAAACTTGAAAGAATTTTTGGGTATGACGAAAAGCAATTGGCAAAAGCGTTCCGTCAAGAGGATTTGGAAAAAGTCAACCAATTATTGAACATCTCCGAAGGCGATGATTTGGAGGCCGAAACCGTTAATCTCGCGAGAATCTTGGAAGGCTCGGTCAGAAATACTGGAATCCATGCTTGTGGTGTGATCATCACTCCGAGCGACATTACTGATTTCGTTCCTGTCGCAACGGCAAAAGATTCTGATTTATATGTCACGCAGTTTGACAACTCCGTCGTGGAAGATGCAGGGTTATTGAAAATGGATTTCTTGGGACTAAAAACCTTGACTTTGATTAAGGATACGGTCAAAATCGTTAGGGCTAAACATGATATTTTATTAGACCCTGACACCTTCCCTTTGGATGACGATAAAACATATGAACTCTTCCAAAAAGGAGAAACCGTTGGGATTTTTCAGTACGAGTCTCCTGGAATGCAAAAGCACATGAAGGATTTAAAACCAACGGTGTTTGACGATTTGATTGCGATGAACGCTCTCTATCGTCCGGGACCCATGGAATACATTCCGAGTTTTATCCGCAGAAAACATGGCGACGAAGAGATTGTTTATGACCTTCCAGACATGGAAGACAACCTCAAGGAAACCTACGGAATTACAGTCTATCAAGAACAAGTGATGTTGCTGTCGCAACGTTTGGCGAACTTTACCAAAGGTGAAGCCGACGTTCTGCGTAAAGCGATGGGGAAAAAGATTTTATCAGTTTTGGATAAAATGAAGCCAAAATTTTTAGAAGGTGGCGAGAAAAACGGGCATGACACAACTATCTTGGAAAAAATCTGGAAAGACTGGGAAGCCTTTGCGAGTTATGCCTTCAACAAATCGCATTCCACCTGCTACGCTTGGATTGCGTATCAAACGGCCTATCTTAAAGCACATTATCCTGCTGAATATATGGCTGCGGTTTTGAGTAACAATATGAACGACATCAAGCAGGTGACCTTTTTTATGGAAGAATGCAAACGTATGAAGTTGGACGTCCTCGGACCTGATGTCAACGAATCATTTTATAAATTCTCGGTGAATAAAGACTATGCTGTTCGTTTTGGGATGGGAGCGGTGAAAGGTGTTGGTCATGGCGCAGTTATAACAATCGTTGAAAATCGAAAAAAAGATGGCAATTACAAATCCATATTCGATTTGGCAAAACGGATTGATTTAAGGTCTGCCAACAAAAAAGCATTTGAAAATTTGGCTTTGGCTGGTGGATTTGATTGTTTTAAGAGTACGCACAGAGCCCAATATTTTCAAGATGAAGGAGACGGGATTACTTTTTTGGAAAAAGCCATACGCTACGGAAGTAAGCATCAGGAAAATGAAAATTCCGCACAGGTAAGTTTGTTTGGCGATGCAAGTGATGTGCAGATTGCAGAGCCACAAGTACCGCCCTGTGAAGAATGGGGAACGATGGAGAAGTTGGCAAGGGAAAAAGAAGTGGTCGGCATTTATATTTCGGGACATCCATTGGATGACTTTAGGATTGAAATGAATACATTTTGCAATGGTACCTTGGCTCATTTTAGGCATTTAACTGACTATGTGAATCGGGAATTATGTTTTGGAGGTGTGGTCACGGACATCCAACATCGTGTAAGCAAACAGGGAAAAGGTTGGGCAGCTTTTACCGTTGAAGATTATACCGATAGTTTTGAATTCCGGATTTTTGGCGAGGAGTATTTAAGGTTCCGACATTTTTTGGTCAAGAACTCATTTGTTTATGTCAAAGTGAGAATTTCTGAAGGATGGCGTAACCGGGAAACCCAACAAGTGGGGGAGCCTCGTATTCAGTTCAACAGTTTTCAGTTGCTGCACGACGTTATGGAAATCTATGCCAAGAAATTATCGATACAATTGGATATCAAGGAACTTCAGGAAACCCAGATTACCAATTTAAATGACTTATTAAAAATGCACGAAGGGAACCATGCACTCAATTTTGTGATTTATGATGATGAGGCAAAATTGAAGCTCAACATGTCCAGTAGAAAACAAAAAGTGAAAATCTCACAGGAATTGCTCGATGAATTGGGGAATCTGGATGTGTTTTATAAGTTGAACTAGGGTGTCATTGCGAGAAGGTACGACAAAGCAATCTTTTGAATTTATATTGGATTAAAAATTTAGAACTTAATGAAAAAGATTGCTTTACTGCGTTCGCAATGACAATTTGATGTTGACATTTTGCGCAAGGGATTGCAGCGGCATCCTTTTTATTTCTTTTTAGAAATAAAAAGATAGAGTGGACAGCCCGGTTCATGCGCCCAAAAAATTATCATAACCTCCACCAATCCAACCATAATCAAAACAAATGTTAAGCATGTAAGTATTGGGAAAAAAATTGACTAATTTTGTGTAATTAAAGGAAGTAAAATTTTTAAAGAATAGAACATATGGCATTAGAAATAACAGATGCAACGTTTGAAGAAACAGTATTGAAAAGCGATAAACCAGTGATGGTGGATTTTTGGGCCGCATGGTGCGGACCTTGTAGAATGGTTGGTCCAATTATTGACCAAATCGGTCAGGAATATGAAGGCAAAGCCGTTGTTGGTAAAGTGGACGTTGATGCAAATCAGGAATTTGCTGCTAAATATGGTGTGCGTAACATTCCAACAGTTTTGATATTCAAAAATGGTGAAGTCGTTGGAAGACAAGTTGGAGTAGCGCCTAAAAACGCTTATACGGATGCTATCGATGGACTTTTGTAAAATATAAACATAAAGATTTGATAAAAGGTTTGCTGTATGGCAAGCCTTTTTTTATTTTAGAAGAAAATTTAGAATAATGAGTGATAAAATAAAAATACAAGATGCCATTGACAGCAAATTGATACAAGAACGCAAGGTATTCCTTTGGGGAATGGTCGATGATAAATCCGCCAAACATGTGATTGAGAGATTGATGTATCTTGATGCACTTGAAACAAAAGACATTGAGCTCTATATCAATAGTCCTGGTGGATATGTGACTGCAGGTTTTGCAATCTATGATTGTATGAAATCTTTGAAAAGCGAAGTAGCAACCATATGTACTGGCTTTGCGGCATCCATGGGTTCTATATTATTGTCCGCTGGTGAAAAAGGAAAACGTTTTATCCAACCACACGCCCGTGTAATGATTCATCAACCAAGTGGAGGTGCGAGAGGCGTTGCTAGCGATATCGAAATCACAGCACAGGAAATCATCAAAACCAAAGAGTTGAGCGCAAAATTGCTTGCTGAAAACTGTGGACAGAAAATCGAGAAGGTGATGAAAGATTTCAATCGCGACCACTGGATGGGAGCGGAGGAATCGATAGATTATGGGATTGTGGATAAAGTAATAAAATAAGTTATTAAGATATTAAGATATTTAAGCAATGTGTTAAGCCCGCTACGATAACTCAATAACTCAATAACTCAATAACTCAATAACTCAAATTTGAATCTACAAGCAGAACTCAATAAAACTGGAGGTTTCAAGAATCTCGAACTCCTCGCCAAACAGGTGGTGGAGGGTTTTATTACTGGGATGCACCAAAGTCCGTTTCATGGATTTTCGGCGGAATTTGCGGAACATAAAATCTACAATCAAGGTGAGAGCACCAAGCATATCGATTGGAAACTATATGCCAAAACGGATAAATTGTTTACCAAACGCTATGATGAGGAAACCAATCTTCGCTGCCACTTGATAATCGATAACAGTAGCTCGATGCACTATCCTCAGATGAAGGAGTTTTCAATTAATAAATTAAATAAAATTGCTTTTTCTGCGCTGGCTTCTGCAAGTTTAATGCACATTCTTAAAAAACAACGCGACGCGGTTGGGTTGAGCATTTATAGTGATGCCTACGATTTTTATTCCCCGGAAAAAGGCAGCGAACGCCATCATCAAATGCTCTTGGGGGAATTGAGCAGAATGGTCATTTCAAAACCTATCAATAAGCAAACGGAAACCTTTACCTATTTACACCAAATCGCCGAAAACATCCATCGACGTTCGCTGATTTTCTTTTTCACGGATATGTTTCAGACTTCCACGGATGAGTCCAAATTATTTGAGGCCTTACGACATTTGAAGCATAACAAACACGAGGTTGTATTGTTTCATGTCTTTGATAAAGGAAAGGAATTGAAATTCGATTTTGACAATACCCCAAAACGATTTGTGGATGTCGAAACAGGCGAATTTATTAACTTATATCCCGATACCATCAAGGAGAACTACGAGTCGAATGTGCAGGCTTATTTTGATGAATTGCATTTGAAATGTGGCCAATATCAAATCAAATATGTGGAGGCAGATATCAATAAAAGTTTCGATAAAATCTTGACTACTTACATGGTAGAGCGAGGTAAATTTAAGTAGATATTAATTTTTTAAAATATGATCTAAAATATTTGCGTTAAAAAAAATGAAGTGTATCTTTGCAACCGCAATTAGGCGAACGGTCTGGTAGTTCAGTTGGTTAGAATGCCGCCCTGTCACGGCGGAGGTCGCGGGTTCGAGTCCCGTCCAGACCGCATCCCGATAACAAACGGGAGCTTTTAAAAAAGGGAGTTTTATGCTCCCTTTTTTTATGCGTTAAACTTTGGGGTTACATAGTTCTCTAAATCGAGATTTTCTTGAATGTTTTCATCCTTTCATAATCAAACAAAGTGTATCGAATTTCGTATCAATATACTTAAATTAATCTTGTTGTTGGAAATAGGCTAATATTAAAATTAGACAATTTTGATTACTTTGTAGTTTATCATTTTAAAGTAAAATGCGCGCTGAATTCTTTGGGCACAACAGATTCTTCGTAAGTTAATAAAAACCAATAATCGGTGAAAGGAAGTTGGTAACCTTTAAAAGTACAGTCCCATCCTGAACCTGAAAATTTGATATTGACCAATAGTTTACTATAACGATCATAGATATTGAATTTTGCTATCGGTTGGTCTCTGAAGGCAACGATATTTCTTGTATCATGGACATTGTCGTCGTTTGGGGTCACAAAATTAGAATAGTCGATAATTCGAATATTCTGAATGGTAATAATACCGCACGATGGATTTTCAGTTTTCTATCATTGAATTAAACGGTATGCAAACCAGCATTCACATTTATGAAAACACTTCCATTCTACAAAATAGAACCATCATCCAATTGAAACCAATAATCACCATAACGGTCTACATTCACTACAATTGTCGGATTAGGGTCAAAAGCTCCAGTCTGAGTGACACTGAACAACATTGTTTGTCAGGATTGAATGTCTTCAAAATGTTCGCTTATTTCTAAGGTACGATTGGTTGCATATTGAATTCGGCTACAGAAACTGTAAAGTTGCCTTGCGAAGTGGTAGCATCGATTTAACAGCCTCGTGTTGCCCACAATTTCTGTGCTGTCATGGTACCAGACATATTCGTAGTTGGCACCTTGTAAATCGCTGATTAAAGTGCCATTATTTTGAAGGTTTCAAGTTTCAAAATCCACGCAAATTGTATTGGGTCCATCGATTGAGCTTATTACTGTTTTTAAAAATTTAGAAGCTTCCTATTCAAAATTTATTTATCTTTGCCATCCTGTTTTTAGGGTAAGCAATAAAACCAATACCGTGTTGTTGCGAGTTTTAAAACTATAGGAGTTCATTAAGATACGTTGTTTGTGGAGATACAAACAATTAAAAATAGTTGTGTTGTTCTTGAAGTCAAATTCGGGACGTAGTGTAAGGGTCAAATTGTAGTTTGACAATTACCAATGAAAGGCTTTCCTTGTTTCGATTCGTTCGGGATTTGGGATGCTTTTTTGTTTAAAGGCTACATAGTTCAAGAAAGAATAATCCGACAGCTATCACAGGCGGGACTGATGGAGCCACTTATTTATTTGTCAAGAATATATTTTGATTAAATTTGTGCCTTCTTAAATTATAAAAAGGCTCCATAGTTCAAGGGATAGAACAAGAGTTTCCTAAACTCTAGATCCAGGTTCGAGTCCTGGTGGAGCTACTATTCAATCCAGGTTCTCCCGACGCTTCGGGACTGGTGGAGCTACTATTCAATCCAGGTTCTCCCGACGCTTCGGGACTGGTGGAGCTACTAT
>JBDSFP010000365.1:0-3661 GCA_039919415.1 Aquaticitalea sp.
CAGTATTCAGTATTCAGTATTCAATATTTAGTGTTCAGAGTTCAAGGTTCAGAGTTCAGGGTTCTGAGTTCAGGGTTCTGAGTTCAGGGATGTACAATGTACATACGATTGATAGTCTTGGTTGACAGTTTACTGACTACTAATTTCTAACTTCTAAAATTGTTTTATGTGTATGGACCGTTGCTCCTGACTGTCGGCAGAAAGGTATGATTGCCCGAACCATTCCAAATACAAACCTACGAGAAAATTCCGCATTTCGACTTCGCTCAATGACCACAGGAATTTTCCAGATGAGTACAGACCCGGCAATGGTTTATCCTCGGTGTTGTGGTGCGTTTTTTTATTCGTTTATAGGAATGTCAATCCAATTCTTCTATTCAACCCTTGTTCAAAAATTCGTATTAATGTGGAAAGTTGAATATTTCCTTTTCCGTTTTCAAGTTTCGATATGTAGCTTTTTTTTGTTCCAGCTTTGTCCGCAAGTTTTTCCTGCGTAAGATTTGCATCTTTACGGGCAGATTTAAGCATTTCACTCACTATAAACATTTGAGCACCTTCCTCGTATTTATTACGACTTTCAGTTCCGATTTGACCGTGTTCTAATTAAATTAGCTCATCAAAATTCTTAATTTCGTTATATTTTTCCATCATCTTTATTTTTTGTCTTGAAAGTAATCTTTCATTAATTGTTCCGCATTGTTGATTTCCTGTTGCGGTGTCTTTTGGGAATTTTTTGAAATCAGTTAAAAAGCACTACAAGTTTTCCTTCATCGAAACAGTAAAAAATCCGATAAATGTTTGATTGATATTCAACTCGGATTTCATAAAGTCTGTTGGTTCCAGTTAAATGTTTTAAAAACTTTTCAGGAACACGGTCAACTTGTATAATCAATTCGAAAACGTATTGAATTTTTCCTTTTAATTCTGGATTCTGTTTTTGGTAAAATTCAATAGAGTGGTTTTCGTAAAAGATTATTTTTCTAATCATTCCACAAAGTTATCTTAAAGGATAACAATTTCCAAGTTTATTGTGATTTTTTGGGTGTGGTCAAATGCACCACAACTAACTTATAACCGGATGTCCCTGATATAAGTTGATCACGTAATTAAGTGTCAACTTGACATCTCTAGATAACTATCGGGATTCAACTTCAACTTCAACTTCAATTTCAAGTTCAACATCATTTTCATCTTCAAGACTATCTATCATCAACCGTCTTCCCAATCAGTTCTTTTATCTTTTTTCTCTTACAAATGAATAACTTCCCCATACGCATCAGCCACCGCTTCCACAACAGCCTCGCTCATGGTGGGATGTGGATGGACCGTTTTTAGGACTTCGTGTCCCGTGGTTTCCAATTTACGTCCCAAAACAGCTTCTGCAATCATATCCGTGACGCCTGCACCGATCATGTGGCAACCTAGCCATTCGCCATATTTTGCATCGAAGATCACTTTTACAAAACCATCCTTGGCTCCTGAAGCACTTGCTTTTCCAGAGGCAGAGAAAGGGAACTTGCCCACTTTAATCTCATAGCCTTTTTCCTTGGCCTGTTTTTCAGTCAGTCCTACGCTGGCGATTTCCGGCGAGCAATAGGTACAGCCCGGAATATTTCCATAATCCAAAGCTTCGACGTGTTGGCCTGCTATTTTTTCAACGCAAAGAATGCCTTCTGCGGAAGCCACATGTGCCAAAGCTTGCCCCGGTGTGACGTCTCCAATGGCGTAATAACCTGGAATGTTGGTTTGGTAATAGTTGTTTACCATTATTTTATCCCTATCCACGGCAATGCCAACCTCTTCCAAGCCGATATTCTCTATGTTGGATTTGATGCCCACGGCTGACAAAATAATGTCTGCTTCAAGAGTTTCTTCACCCTTGGAAGTTTTTACGGTGGCTTTCACACCAGTTCCAGATGTATCAACTTTGGTAACTTCCGAAGAGGTCATGACATTAATGCCACTTTTCTTGAATGATTTTTCCAATTGTTTGGATACGTCTTCATCTTCTACAGGAACCACATTCGGCAAGAATTCGACAAGCGTGACCTCGGTTCCCAATGCGTTGTAGAAATAGGCGAATTCAACACCAATCGCTCCCGAACCTACGACTATCATTTTCTTTGGCTGCTCTTTCAAGCTCATGGCTTCTCTGTAACCAATCACTTTTTTGCCATCTTGTTTGAGACTTGGCAGTTCACGGGTGCGTGCGCCGGTGGCAATGATGATGTGATCGGCGCTATATACAGTACCGTCGACCTCAATTTTTTTTCCGGGTTTCAATTTGCCGAACCCATTGATGACATCGATTTTGTTCTTTTTCAACAGGAACTGAACGCCTTTGCTCATCCCTTCGGCAACACCGCGACTTCTTTTGACGACTGCGGTAAAATCCTTATCATAATCCTTTACGGAAAGGCCGTAATCTTCGGCATGTTTTAAATATTCAAAAACCTGTGCCGATTTTAACAAGGCTTTAGTTGGGATACAGCCCCAATTAAGGCAGACGCCTCCAAGACTTTCCTTTTCAATGATTGCTGTTTTGAAGCCTAATTGTGAAGCTCTAATGGCCGTAACGTAGCCACCGGGACCACTTCCAAGAACAATGATATCGTATGTATCCATGAGAATATGTTAATCTTTATTAGAAGCGACGAAGTTACGAAAAGTAAATTTCAAATTGCAATTATGGGAATCCAAAATGCGGGAGATCCATTCGATATTGGATGATTGCCAATACTGATTGAAATTAAGTCTTTTAATTTCCTTAAAATTATTTTTGGCAAAAATGACAAAAAATCTGTGGCGAATAAGGATGAAATGGTGAGTTGGATTCAAAGAAACTATTTTCAATACTTGAAATTGAGCAGGTGGATATGTTGATTTGTCGTATCTTTAAGCTAATGGAAATGGTCTAATATGCGAGTATCGATCCTAATGGATTTTATATTTTAAATTAGAGGGTTTTCATTGAAGTTATCAGTTATAGACAAGATATCTTATGGCATACACCAATGACATGATTGAAAATCCGGTAATTGGAGACAAGGTTCAATTCCTGATCACTTCGGAAGACTCCAAAGGAGAAATTTTGAAAACCAAATTGTGGTTAAAAATAGGGGCGAAAGGAACTCCAGAACACGTGCACCCAAAACAATTGGAAACCTTTGAAGTCATCAGTGGCACAGCTAGGATTAAACTCTCGGGAGAGGACCTTATATTAACGGCAGGACAAAAAATTGAAATCCCTAAAAATGCACCTCACAAATTCAGTAACGCTGGCGATGATGAACTTATCATGATCGGGGAATTGATGCCTGCCATGCGAACAGAGTTTTTTATAGAAACCATGTATGCTGTGGCAATTAAAGGAAAGGTAAACTCCGAGGCCATTCCAACTGATTTCTTCCAATTTATGACCATTTTGAACGAATATTATGGTGAGGTCTTTATTGTAGGGATTCCTATTCCTATTCAAAAAATCGTTACAAAAGTTGTTGGTGGAATTGGAAAAGTTTTTGGCTATAAAGGCTTTATATCCTGCAAGGGTTAAAAAGGCCAACATATAAGCCTTATCCTTTTATCATGAGCCATTATCAAGTGATGACTGATGCACCATTTTTCGAATAAACCAATCACTTTCATACGAACAATTCATCCC
>JBDSFP010000274.1:0-4964 GCA_039919415.1 Aquaticitalea sp.
AAGAGGTGATCAATACACCCTAATAGATGGTATGTGGACGCCTCATCAATCCACCATTATGACAACCTTGCAATTTGGAAACATTGACGGTGTTTGGGTGCCAGATAATACAATTCGTTATGCCTTGATGGGTTCAGACTATACATACATTGCTACACAATATGCAAGTGTTGATGGATTTGCTGCGGCGGCTGCAAGTACAGGTAATTATGGTAACTTCGATAGAAGATCCAGCAATGCCGCTTATTGGAGTGACGAAATGCTAACTACAGTTTTTACAGACTTATTGGCAAATGTTGTGGCGCCCAATGCTGCCGAGGGACAGCAATATGTGATTATTTTTGATATTTACAATGGTACCAATACAACAGAAGAATTCAAATTCATTAAAACGGGAGGAGAATGGATAATCAATGAATAATTAACTCGTTTATGTAAGCTTACCTTAAAGCCACTGTTTTTATAAGCAGTGGTTTTTTTATTCTTTCCATCTCAAACTCTCCATGATATGCTGAATGTCATTTTTCAAATACATAGCAGCAGGAAGAATGGAATCATAATTTGGCTTTGCGTAAAAATAAAGAGAGCCGTTCAAAAAGTGTTTGGTGCTGTCCGTCACATAAAACTGCGATTGAGATGCCGCATTGCCACCAACTTCATAAAACATTCCATATACCTTATGTTCTTTATTCAAATAAAGCTGCTCTACAATCTCATCGGCTTTGATGACGTGTTTCTGGGTCAGGTTCTGGGCATCTTTGATGTAAGCAATTAATTGTGTCTTTGAAGACACATTTTTGTAAGTCAAATAAATGGTCCCTTTTAAGGTTGGATAATCAATATCAATCCCGTAAACGTTATGGCTGGAATCTGACTTTATGTTTCGGATGCGTTCGGCCAAATTGTTTTTTTCAAAAGTAAAAGGAAGTGGCACATTGACGCTTTTATATATAGGCTCCGGATATTCCAAACGCAAATACGCTCTTGGTTTTGGAATCGGATTATTGCCACAGGAAATGAAAATACTCGCCAAAATCGGCAGAAGGATATATTTTGATTGTATCATTTTGTCTTAAAACTATATTTTTTAAATTCCGAACTCCGAAACCTATTTCAAAATAGTAAACTTCACCTGTTTAATTCGTTTTTTGTCCAAAGCTTCAACAGTAAAAACGTAATTTTTGAAATTTATTTTACTGCCACGCCGTGGAAAAATCCCAGAAATCTCTAGTACAAATCCTGCCAAGGTTTCAGCTTCTCCCTTATGTTCGTCAAAATCCGATTCTTCCTTGAGATTTATGATTTTATAGAAATCCTTCAAAGTTGTTTTTCCTTCAAATGAATAATTAAAATCATCAATTTTTGTGAATGTCAAATCATCTTCATCAAACTCGTCGCTGATGTCGCCAACAATTTCCTCTATGACATCTTCCAACGACACCAAACCGGAAGTGCCGCCATATTCGTCCACCACAACTGCGAGATGCACTTTTTTTGTTTGGAATTCCACCATCAAATCGTCCAATTTTTTGTTCTCGGGTACAAAAAACGGTTCGCGGAGCAAGGTAGTCCAATCAAATTGTTTACGGTCGAGGTAAGGCAATAAATCCTTCACATATAAAATCCCAATTACGGTATCGATATTGTCTTTATAAATAGGAATACGCGAATAACCGTTTTCGACAATCTGCGTGATGATGTCCGCATATTTTTCATCTGATTGCAATGCAAAAATATCGATACGAGGGCGCATCACCTGCTTCGTATCCGTATTACCAAACGATACGATACCTTGTAGTATTTTTTGCTCTTCGTGTGTGGTGTCGCTTTCCTTTGTGAGTTCCAAAGCTTGAGAGAGTTGATCGACGCTGATGTTCGATTTTTGTTTCCCCAATCTGTTATGGATTGCAATTGTAAAATGTCGCATGGGCAAACTAATGGGCGAAAATAACACATCCAAAATCTTTATTGGATAAGCCATAAACGTTGAGAACTTGATACGGTTACGGCTTGCATACACTTTTGGGATGATTTCTCCAAAGAGCAGAATTAGGAAAGTGACCAAAACTACTTCCAGTAAAAATCGAACCCATGGAATGGCTATATTGTAAAACATGAATTCTCCGAGATAGGCAAAGAGAATGACAATCCCAATATTTATAAAGTTGTTGGCTACCAATACTGTAGCCAATAATTTTTTTGGTCGTTCCAATAATTTGGCAATGATTTCAAAACTTTTCGAACCTTCTTCGAGTCCACTGTCCAAATCGGAACGTGTGAGTGAAAAGAAAGCGACTTCCGCTCCAGAGATGAGCGCAGAACAAAGAAGCAAGACAAACAATAAGATAATGCCAATAAGCAAGGTTGCATTATCTGAAAAAAGAAAAACGACTAAACTCGTGGGTTCTGGGTCCAATAGACTTTAGATTGGTTAAACAAAGTTCCCGTTAAAAAGCAACAGAAACGCATTTTTTAAAATTTTTTAAAATGGAAGGTCATCTTCCTTTTCCTGAGCTTCAGCGTTTTGATTTGCTTTTTCAGAGTGATCATTTGTGTTATGATCCTGTTTGTCTTTTTTGGTAGTCAAAAACGTGAAATCTGAACATTGTATTTCCGTTGAAAACCGCTCGATGCCTTTGTCGTCGGTCCATTTACGGGTTTTTATGCGTCCTTCGATATAGACCATATCACCTTTGCTCAGATATTTTTCACAGATTTCTGCACCTTTGTTGCGCACTACGATATTGTGCCATTCTGTGCTGGTAATGCGTTCGTTGGTTTTTTTGCTTGTGTAAGACTCGTTGGTCGCAATTGGAAAACGTCCCACACAATCACCACCTTCAAAATAATGCAGTTTCACTTCATCTCCAAGATGCCCAATGAGCATCACCTTATTTAGAGTTCCAGACATAATTGTTGTAATTAGGATGCAAAATTAACCTTTTGCAATGACTTATTAAAAGTAATAAAAAAACAGGAACTAACATTCGTTGCGTTTTGATATTTCTTATGGGTTTTCTCCCACAGAATCGGAAGAATCGCCAGATTATCGCAGAATGGTATCAAGCTATATTTCGGTTTCATTTTTTTTGCGAAACCTCTGCGCAACTCCGAGGATTCTGCGGGAAAATTTTTATGATTGGTTTTTCTACCGCAGAATCCGCACATTATCGCAGAATGGAAATGGGCAAAATTCAAAATTCTTTTTTAATAGAATGCTCTGCGCGACTCTGCGAGATCTGATGGAAATAATTTCAAACAGGAAATTTAAATTCCTCAATAAAATTGCTGATCAAGACGGATGTTGGAAACGTTTTCAATATAGAAATGGGAATCCCTTCTTTCGGAAGCTTGTCGACCTCGACGATCCAGAATTTGGTATGTAGATGCTGATGCGATAATTTGTGTACCAAATCATTTTCATTATAGAGACTGAATTCAAAGGGGAAGCCTTCGAGATAATCCATTATTTGAGGATTGGTTTTGAATTTGGAAGCTGATAAGCCCATTTTGGTTTCAATCAATGGAAATTGATACATGTTTTGCCAAATTCCTTTCGACGTACGTTTTTCGAAGATCGTTTTTTTATCAGACGAAATAAATACAAGGAAATTGAAATGCTTCGTCATGACCTTCACCTTATTCAATTTTACGGGAAGATTTTGGATATGTCCCTTTTGCAAAGCCACACAACTTTCATTAAATGGACACACATTACAATCTGGGTTCTGTGGTTTGCATTGCGTGGCGCCAAATTCCATAATCGCTTGGTTATAGTCACCAGGATTTTTTTTGTCAATCAGCGAAGTTGCCAGAGCTTTGAATTCTTTGATTCCTTGAGTGGAATTTACTGGCGTATCAACACCAAAAAATCTGGAGAGCACACGATAGACATTGCCATCCACCACAGCTGTAGATTCATTAAAACATATGGAGGCAATCGCACTTGCTGTATAATCCCCAATCCCTTTCAATTGAAGCAGATCTTTATATCTAATTGGGAATATTCCATCAAATTCATCCACTATATATTTTGCGGTAAAGTGCAAATTTCGGGCACGCGAATAGTAGCCCAAACCCTGCCAAAGCTTTAAAACGTCAATTTCTTGAGCGTTGGCAAGGTTAAAAACAGTTGGAAAATTAGAAACAAAAGCTTCATAATAAGGTAACCCTTGCTTAATCTGTGTTTGCTGAAGGATTATTTCCGATAGCCATATAAAATAGGGTTCTTTAGTGTTTCGCCATGGGAAATCTCGTTTATTATCTGAATACCAATTAGTTAAAGTTTTGCTAAAATTCATTAAAAAAAGTCTGTAAATGCAAAAATAGACGTTTAGTAGGTTAAATTTTAATTATTTAGGTTTGAAATATTGAAATTAAAATCATTATATTTGCATCCCTTATAATTAATAGTAACCCTAAAAAATTTTAACAATGACAAAAGCTGATTTAGTAGCGAAAATTTCTGATAAACTGGGAATTGAAAAAGGTGACGTTCAAGCAACTGTTGAAACATTCATGGAAGAAGTAAAAACTTCCTTGGAAGGCGGAGACAATGTTTACTTGAGAGGTTTCGGAAGTTTCATTATCAAAACAAGAGCTGAAAAAACTGGTAGAAACATTTCTAAAAATACCACTATCAAAATTCCGGCACACAACATTCCAGCATTTAAACCTGCAAAAGTATTTGTGGAGGGCGTGAAAACCAATGTTGATGTACAATAGCATTAAACGAAACATTAATTTAAAAAAACTTGATCTATGCCAAGTGGTAAAAAAAGAAAAAGGCACAAGGTAGCGACGCATAAGCGTAAAAAACGTAGACGCGCTAATCGTCACAAAAAGAAATAAATTAGAAAAAGTAGTTTTTTAACTACTTTTTCGATTTTTTCACAACAACGTTCTTTGATATTAAATTCATGTTTAGTGCATTCACCTTTGCGCCACTTGAATTTACCGGATTT
>JBDSFP010000287.1:0-3412 GCA_039919415.1 Aquaticitalea sp.
TGCAGAAGTCTGGAAATGGGTAGATGATAAAATTATCTATTACTATTTGACTTCCGATTGCTGTGACCAATACAACTATCTCTTCAATGAAAAATGTGAAACAATTTGTGCTCCAGATGGAGGATTAACAGGCAAAGGCGATCGGCAATGTCCTGATTTTGGTGAAAGCCTCAAGAAAACATTAGTCTGGAAGGATGAACGAAAATAAATTATTTTGCAGTCCTAAAATCATAACTCAACCCAAGCCCATAGGCAGCTCCTTGAAATGAATTTCGTCCTTTTAAAAGATAGGATATACTAACATAAGCTCCCAAATTTTTCGAAATAGGTCTAAAGATGGTTCCACCAACTTTATGGTAATCCACGCCAAATTCCTTAAAATTTTGTGGTCTAGGAGATCCCAGATAGTCCGTTCCTCCAAAGGAGTATTGGTATTCGTAATATACATCATAATACCATTTTTCTGAAGCTTTCCCCACTTTTAAGGCAAAAGGGAAGCTGTTCGGTACTTCTTCCAATTTGAATGAGAAGCCACTTTGAAGTGTTCCAAACCAATTGCTGTTGCTTTGGTAATGAAGCATGGCCCGGGTTTCTATGATGGTCGCTTGCTGACCCAAATCATTAAGGTCGCCGATTGCATAATCGCTCAAGGGTGTGGAAAAGCCTGCTCCGAAACTCATTTGAAAGTTGCCATTTTCTATCTGTTTTTTATAAAAGCGATATTTGACAAACAAGCTAATGTCTTGTAAATTCATATTGTCATCACTTATCAAATATGGAATACTGACTTGGGCATCGAGATTATTGGTAATGCCATAAGCACTATACAGATTCGCGTAAAAAAGATTTCGGGACAAATTAATTTTAGTTCTACCAGCAAAATACTTTTTGGAGTCCTCAAACCCAAATCCTAAAACAGCTGTTCCCTTTCCCTGCCCACGATAGAAACCATCAATTTTTCCTTGTGAATAACCATTGAAGGTGATAAGAATCACTAATAGAACACTATATTTCATCTGTTTGAATTTAAATTCCTAATTAAGACGGAACAAGTGGACCAACATTACAGAATTCTAATTCCAAGAAGCTACAATCTTGAAATTGATCAGGAAGCTTATATTTGTAAATCTAATTCCAACTAAAATGAAAACAATAATTTACTCCTTGACTCTGCTATTACTTATGAACTGTTCAAAGAAAGAAAAAAAAGAACCCGTTGAGCTTTCGGGTGACAATCCTTTTAATGTAGCATTAAACCAGCCTTTTGATTATGCAAAGATTACTGGAGATGCGATAGAAGAGTATGTTTCTGTATCTATTGAAAATGCCGTTCAATCTGTAGGTGCTATAAAAAATGAAGCTAATCCAACTTTTGAGAATGCCTTCATTGCATTTGATGATGTCGCCAATAGCATGTCAAAAGCCAATTATAATGCGTTTTTGATGTATTGGACTTCAACCGATTCCTTGACCAGAGCAAAAGGGTTGGAATATTCACAAAAAGTAGATTCCTTGAGCACAGTTATAAATTCTGACAAGGTTTTGTTTACCCAATTTGAGAAATTCGCAAGTTCAGAAGATTACAAAAAACTGGAAGGTCACAGAAAACGTTTTGTCGATGACATACTTACAAATTTCAAACACTCAGGTGTGAATTTGGATGAAGTAAAATTGGAGCAATTCAAAAAATTGAAAGCTGAAATCGCCGACCTTTCTGCACACTATTCCACCAATATGAATACTGCCGACGCTGTCTTGAAATTAGATGAAAAAGGAGCTGAAGGTTTGCCGGAAAGTTTTAAGGAGAAATACAAAAAGGAGAATACTACTTACGAAATCCCAGTGATGCCAGCCACAAAAAGCCCAGTAATGGACAATGCGGTGCAGGAATCCACTCGTAAAGAATACACAACGCTTTATTCCAATAGAGGCGCAGACAAAAACCTTGATATTTTGGATCTATTGGTCAAAAAGCGTTATGAACTGGCTCAATTGATGGGTTATAAATCGTTTGCCGATTATAATTTGGTAACTAAAATGTCCAAAAACCCAGCAACCGTTTGGAAGTTTGTCGATGGTTTGGTCGCAGAATCCAAAGAAAAAGCATTAAAAGATGTTGAAGTTTTAAAAGCTGTGAGAAATAAAGAAATGAACATCACTAGTGATGAACCTCTAAAAGCGTGGGATGTCAGTTATTACCATAATGAAATCTTGAAAAACCAATTTCAAGTGGATAATGAAAAAATCCGCGAATATCTTCCAATGAAGGAATGTTTAAGCGGCATGATGGCGATTTATCAGGAATTATTGGGTCTGCAATTCAAAAAAATGGAGAATGCTTCCGTTTGGCATCCAGAAGTGGAGGCTTATGAAGTGTATGAAGGCAATAGGCTTAAAGGACGATTCTATCTCGATTTGTTTCCTCGTCCAAACAAAGAGTCTTGGTTTTATGGGGTTCCTTTATCTTCCGGTAAGAAAACAGCTGAAGGTTACGAAGTGCCAGTCTCCATGTTGTTGGGAAATTTTACACGACCAACCGAAACAATGCCTTCGCTTTTGAGCCACGGCGAATTAAACACTTTATTCCATGAATTTGGACACATCATGAATGCGATGGCTTATGAGGGCGAATTCAACATTCAGTCCGACACTAAAAACGATTTTGTGGAAGCGATGTCACAGATTTTTGAAAACTGGATTTGGAATTATGACATCTTAAGTTCCTTTGCAAAACATTATAAAACTGGAGAGGTATTGCCAAAAGAGGTATTTAACAATATGCTGAAGGCCAAAAATGTGTCTTCTGGGTTGTATGCACAAGGCTCGTTGAGAAATTGTATTTACGACATGGATTTATACGATAAATACAATCCAAATGTTCCCTTGGATACTGACCAACTCTGGCGAGATATAGATAAACAGATGAACGTGATGTCTTGGTACATTGAAGGCACGCATCCGCAAGCCAGTTGGATTCATATCAACACACATCCGACTTATTATTATGGCTATTTGTGGTCAGAAGTTTATGCCCAGGATATGTTTACGATGTTTGAGAAAAACGGTTTGCGCGACCAAGCAACAGGTGTGGAATATCGCAAACTGATTTTGGCAAATGGAGGCCAAAGGGATATTGATGAAGCCGTCACTGAATTTTTGGGACGACCTTCCAATAATGAAGCCTACATTAAAAGTCTTGGCTTGGAATAACTCAAAATTTAGGCTTATTTTAAGAATTTTGAGCTTTTAATTTTGAAAAAATGGGGTATCTTACAAGTTCATAAAAACAATAAACTATGACTGTAAATTTTCAATATGTAGATATCGATGCTAGCGAGTGGCTATCAGAACATGCCAAGGAAAAATTAAATAAGCTAGCCCATAAATATGAATTCCTGATAAGTGCCGAAGT
>JBDSFP010000300.1:0-3818 GCA_039919415.1 Aquaticitalea sp.
TCGACACCTCAAGAACCTTCAACTTTTGTTGGAGGTTTTTTCATTTTAAATTTTTAAGAAAAATTAATTAAAGTTGCGCAAAAGCTGCGCTACAAAATCGAATCCGTTCGACACCTCAAGAACCTTCAACTTATGTTTAGGTTTTTTTATGCTAAATTTTTAGAAAAAAACGATTAAAGTCACGTAACAGCTGCACAACAATATCTCCGAAGCCTCAGGACGCTCGACACCTTAATACCCTTCAATACAGACACTTCGAGGCTGTGGGTTTTTTATGGTGAATTTTCCGTTATAAAGACCTTTCGGGTTTTTAAAACCTGAAAGGTGTGATGTGATTTATACTGAGAAGATACTAAAAACCTCACAGGTTTTGAGAACCTATGAGGTTTGGTTAAGATTAAATTTTTGGATGTTAAAAAGTTTTTATGGGATATTCCAAAAAGGGAAATTTTAATATTTACAAGTCCTTGTAGTTTAAATAATTTAAAATGGGAATCTTGAAAGATCAATTGTGTTTCTTAAAAAGATATTCGAATTAGGAAGGGTTTTATTTAAATTGACATGTTGAAAGAATTGGATGTTTGCCTATATTTATAAGCGTCAATATATTAAACTTAAAAGTCTAAAAATTACTAATGTTAAATCCAAACGTTATGCGAATGCTCTGCTATTTTACTTTTACAATTTTCTCCATTATTTTTATGGCATCACCGAAAAACAATGGACTTGTCAACACGTCTTGGTCAGGAATCATGAATGTTCCCAATCCAACGCCTACTACTTTAAAATTCTCGATTGATACATTTTATGTTTATGTTGATAAGGATTTGATCGAAACTTCCACATATTCGGTTTCAAATGATACGCTGACATTAAAAAAGGTGTCGGGAGGAAGTCCATGTATGGATGAGGTCGGTATTTATGCGTATGACATAACGGAAGATGTGCTAATCATAAAACCAGTTTCCGATTCCTGTGATGCGCGATATTATGCGCTATCGCCATTGGGTTACAAAAAGATAGAGGAGTAATTTAATGTGGCTCATCAGTTCCCAAAGGATTGATACGTTCAATTCTATCCTTGATCAATTCCTTTTCTTTTGGAAAAAAAGCTTGAACCAACAAAAGTACACCAAAACCAAGGATTACGAGGGCGATGATTTTTTTCGTTTTAAAGATTCGTCGTGGTGTAAGCTTATTTCTAAGCTTTTTGGCAATTAATATCTTGAAGATATCAATGGTAAAATAAGTGATTAAAATAGTGGCCAAAAAAACCAACACGCCATCTCTGGAAGTGGTAAAAGAATTGGCAATCACAATAAAACCCAGCCATCCAACCAACACACCTATATTGATAAAGTTGAGCAAAAATCCTTTTAAAAAAAGTTTTCCGTAATTTTTCTGAAATTCCACCTTGTGGTATTCCCTTACAATAGACCGAAAGGATTTCGAAGTTTTTGTAAAGGTAATAGCGCCATAAACGACCAATAAAACACCTCCAAAAACCAAAAAATTAGGGTCGTCCTTTATTTTTTCCAGAAGTCTGTTAGTGCTAAAAAATGCAACGGCAATAAAGAAAATATCCGCCAACATAACACCCAAATCAAAAATAAGGGCACTCGTAAAACCTTTGGTGGCACTGGTTTCCAACAGGACAAAAAAGACTGGTCCGATTGTGAACGCCAAGATGATACCGAATGGAATTGCAGCTAGAATGTCGTCAAACATTAAATTTATGTTTCTACAAATTTAAAAAAACTTTACGGATTTAATCCATTCGTTTGATTCTTCCGCCAAGAGCGGTATTTTCGTTGACCGTTTGTGGATTACCATAAATATTGATATCGCCTCCAGCTCTGACTTTGGCATTTACTGTTTCGGAAGCATTGACATCTGCTTCGCCTGCGGCCTTGATACTCACATTGGTCGTCTTTGTTTCAAATGCTTTCCCGTCGTAAATACCTCCAGTATTCAAGTTAATGTCCTGACTGTTCGCTTTACCATTTGTCTCAACAATACCTCCACTCACCGCTTTTACTTCCACCTTATTCACATCCAATCCTATTTTTAGACGCGCACCTTCCTGTGCTTTGAGTTCGATATAATCTTGCTCAATTATTTCGTTGGAGGAGATAAAAGCTCCTTCATTGCCATCAATGGTCGTTAAATTGGTGTAATGTACCGCAACAACTGTTTTGTTGCCATTGAAGATTTTATCAAGTTTCATACGGATTTTGAGCGTATTGTTTTTAATAAAAATTTCCACGTTCTGGACATCATCGCCTGTGATCATCACTTTGTTTTCATCAGATTTTACTAGATTGACTTCTATCAAATCATAAACCTTGATTTCATTGAAATCGCCGACATTTTTATCCAATGGGTTTTGAGCGGAAAAAGTAAATGTGATGCTTAAAAAAATAACAGATAATATAGATTTCATAATAAAGATATTTAATGGTTCTCCTTTAAAACACGATAAACGTTCCAATAGTATAGATGGGACATATTTTTGTTAGTTAGAGTAACTTTAAAATTAAGCAACAATAACTGCTGTTCCTGTGACGGAAACCGCTACACAATTGGTCGACGTGAGTTCTATATCAACTTTGATGCCTACCACGGCATTGGCATTGAGTTTTTTTGCATTGTCCATCAATTGTTGGAAAGCTTGTTCTTTGACATCGCTTATACTATCTCCTATGGCCTTGTAATATTTTTCCATATTGAAGGTCATTTTCATTTTCTGAACATTTACCCCAATTCCTGAAACTATGCCTTTGTATTCTATTATCTTGAAGTTTTCTATGGTATTTGTGGTTGTAAGTATCATAACTGTTTTTTTATGAATAAATGTCCTTAAGGAATTGCCACTTTATTAAGAGATTGATTTATCTCGACTTCGCTCGACACTAGCTCCCTGACTTTTGTCAATATCGTTAGTTCTCTGGTTTTCCTATAAGCGTAAAATCTAAATGCTTTTTCACCAAATCCGTGTTTTTAACCTTCACAATAACTTCATCTCCCAATTGATATATGATTCCTGATTTTTTTCCGACCAAGGCATATTGTGATTCATCAAATTGATAATGGTCGTCGGTCATATCTCTCACACTTACCATGCCTTCACATTTATTGGAAATGATTTCCACATAAATTCCCCAATCGGTCACGCCAGAAATAACACCTACAAATTCCTCATTTTTATGGTTTTCCATAAAACGGATTTGCATGTACTTGATGGAATCGCGTTCGGCTTTGGTCGCCAGATTTTCCATATTACTGGAATGGTTACATTTTTCCTCGTAAATCTCCTCATTTGCAGATTTTCCACCATCGAGATACAATTGTAACAATCGATGTGCCATCACATCAGGATACCGCCGAATAGGTGATGTAAAATGGCTGTAGTAATCAAATGCCAAACCATAATGACCGATATTGTGCGTTGTATATTCTGCCTTGCTCATGCTTCGAATGGTCAAGGTATCGACCAAATTCTGCTCTTTTTTACCCTGAACATCCCGAAGCAAACCGTTTAGTGAGGCTGAAATGCTATTGCGATCCTTAAAATTCAGTTTATAACCGAACTTTGAAACGATAACTTGCAATGCCGCCAATTTGCTTTCATCCGGTTCGTCATGCACTCGATAGACAAAGGTCTTTTTAGGTGATTGTTTACCAATATATTCAGCGACTTTTTTGTTTGCCAAGAGCATAAATTCTTCAATCAATTTATTGGCATCCTTACTGGTTTTAAAGAAAACGCCGATTGGATTTGCCTGTTCATCCAAATCAAATTTTACTTCTACCTTATC
>JBDSFP010000358.1:0-3177 GCA_039919415.1 Aquaticitalea sp.
TATTGCATTTGGGATTTTTTAAAGCGATGCGACATATAGTGCAAGACCTGATTTCAGGTTTGCAGCTTTATTATTGTGGATGATATTTTTTTTCGCTAGCTTGTCAATCATGGAAGCTACATTTACAAACATTTCATTGGCTTCTTTTGCATCCGTTGTTTCACGCAATTTTTTAATTGCATTACGGGTTGTTCTGTGCTTATACCTATTGGTCAAACGTTTTGCTTCGTTACTTCTGATTCTCTTTAATGCTGACTTATGATTTGCCATGTGTTTTTATATTTCTTATTTAATATGTAGCCCGTAGGGGAGTCGAACCCCTCTTACCAGGATGAAAACCTGGCGTCCTAACCGATAGACGAACGGGCCATTTGATGTATCTTCAAATGAGCGTACAATGTTTCACTGTGAACCTTTCCGACATCCGTATAAATATTTATGTCTTTCAGGCGGGTGCAAAAATACAACTATTTTTAAATGTTACAATACCTATACAAAAAAAATTGACAAATTTTTAGTAAGCCTTTGCATACAGTACTCTCCCAATGGATGGGTTGCCTGAAAACACGCATATTCCCGACTCCTTTTTAGTATCGAAAGGAATGCAGCGGATGGTTGCTTTGGTCAATTCCTTTATTTTTTGTTCTGTTTCAGGTGTGCCATCCCAATGCGCGGAAATAAAACCTGTTTTTTCTTTTAAAACACTTTTAAATTCGTCAAAGGTTTCGACTTCGGTAATATGTGAATTTCTAAAATTCAAAGCTTTACTGAACAAAACTTCTTGGATTTCACTCAATAATCCCACCACAATCTCCACCAAATCATCCTGATCCACAATCTCTTTGGTCAGGGTATCCCTTCGTGCCAATTCAACCGTTTTATTCTCCAAGTCGTTTGGACCAATGGCAATTCGCAATGGGACCCCTTGCAATTCATATTGTGCAAACTTTGCTCCGGGACGATGTGTGGTTCTGCCATCGTATTTGCAGGAGACACCTTTGGCTTTGAAATCGTTGATGAGATTATTTGCCAAATTGGAAATTTTTGCCAATTGCTCATCCGTTTTATGAATTGGCACGATGACCACTTGGATCGGAGCCAGATTAGGAGGCAATACCAAACCATTGTCATCACTATGGGTCATGACCAAAGCTCCCACCAAACGTGTGGAAACTCCCCAGGAAGTTGCCCAGACATAGTCTAGTTTGCCTTCATTATTGGTAAATTTTACATCGAATGCTTTGGCAAAATTTTGTCCTAAAAAATGCGACGTTCCTGCTTGCAAAGCCTTTCCATCTTGCATCAAGGCTTCGATACAATAGGTTTCTTCTGCCCCAGCAAAACGCTCACTTTCTGTTTTAACGCCTTTAATCACTGGAATCGCCATGAAATTTTCCGCAAAATCAGCATAGACATTGTTCATTAGTTCAGCTTCTGCAATGGCTTCAGCTTTTGTTTCGTGCGCCGTATGACCTTCCTGCCACAAGAATTCGGAGGTACGTAAAAATAAACGGGTCCGCATCTCCCATCGCACCACATTTGCCCATTGATTGATCAAAATCGGTAAATCCCTATAACTTTGGATCCAATTTTTGTAAGTGCTCCATATAATGGCTTCGCTCGTGGGTCTTACCACTAATTCCTCTTCGAGTTTCGCCTCAGGGTCAACCCTTAATTTTCCTGGATTATCAGGATCATCTTGTAATCGATAATGAGTTACAACCGCGCATTCCTTTGCGAAACCTTCGGCATTCTTTTCTTCTGCTTCAAACAAACTTTTAGGAACAAAGAGAGGAAAATAAGCGTTCTGATGTCCGGTTTCCTTAAACATTCGATCTAACTCAGCCTGCATTTTTTCCCAGATTGCATAGCCATAAGGTTTGATGACCATGCAACCTCTGACCGCCGAATTCTCCGCTAAATCTGCCTTCACAACCAACTCGTTGTACCATTTTGAATAATCTTCAGATCGCGTTGTGATATTTTTACTCATTGTCAGTATTTTGGCACAAAAATTGTGCTTATGTTAAATAAAAAAATAGTTGAGCAAAACTAACTATTTTTGTAATGTTCAACAATAAAATTAAAGAGATATGCAATTTAAAACTTATTTAAAATCGAAATTGCCATTGTATCTTGCCTTGAGCTCGCTTTTTGTGTTGGCTTCTTGTGGTTCGTACCAATACGTTGGTCATGATAGTGATGGTATCTATAATTCTACTGATGAGAATGTGAGCGGAGAAGTAGCACCAACTTCCAACAACAATAGTTATTATAAAGGATATTTTGACGAAAAATCCCAGAAATATGAAAATATCGCCAATGACGATAATGTGATCTTCACTAATATTGATGATTATGAAGGCGATTATGCGAATGAAAATAGTGCGCTTGAATATCAAGATGGTTATGCGGGTTGGGGCCAAAATAGCGACAATTTGACTATAAACGTGTATTCAAATCAAGGTTATGGTTATGGTTATGGTTATGGTTATGGATATGGTTACTATAATCCTTGGAGATATGGTTATGGATGGAACGGTGGTTGGTATAGTGGTTATGGAGGCTTTTACGATCCTTTTTATGCGCCTTTTTATGGTTATGGTTATTATGGAGGATATTATGGTCATGGCATATATAACAACCCTTACTATTATAACAACTATCACCATTATTATGGTAATGATTATAACAGAAGGAACGTTGCGTACAATGAGGGACGACGTGGTAGCTATTCAAACTCAAATAGTGCCAGAAGAGCTGATGGCAACTTCAATTCACGTAGTGATGTCTCAAGGAGAAGTCAAACTATTAGGAACAGCAACAATTCAATATATAATCCTGCAAACAGTACCAGAACAAGAGCCAATACGAGATACAATACGACCAGGCCGAATGTAAGATCTAATAATTCGGGAACTAGGGTAAATAGTCCTGTTAGAGTTAGTGCTCCTCGTTCCGGTTCAAGAGTCAACACACCAACCCGATCTTCGAATAGCAATCCTACGGTAAGAAGTTCAGGCTCAAGCAGCCCTTCTTCTTCTGGTAGAGGTGGCGGTGGCAGAAGTAATTCTGGAGGTTCTTCTAGACGAGGCGGAGGATAATTTAAAAATGCTATTATAATTCAAAAAAAATAATATGAAAAAGTTAAGTTTACTCTTCATAGGTGTCCTCTCC
>JBDSFP010000361.1:0-3736 GCA_039919415.1 Aquaticitalea sp.
CAACGCAATCTATTCAAAAAAATAGACTTGATTGATTTGGAATCTATCAGAGAATCAACTTGGGAAAAAGTAGTTGAACTGACCAAAAATGTTGATGAATTTGATGCACCTTTTATTGCTCTTGCGCTGGAAATGGATTCACCACTTTGGACTGGCGATAAGAAATTAATAAAGGGATTGAACAAGAAAGGAATTGACTGGATTTTGACAACAGAAATTATAACTGACATACGAAACGAGGAATAAAAACGCTTGCTAACACCGTGTCCTATGAAAAGCACTTATCCAGTTCTTCAAATATAATATTTAATCTATAATTAACTCATGATGGTGTTTCCACAAAGCTCAGGGCCTATTATCGCAGGCATCGTGCATTCAAACGCAACGGGCCATACACATAAACGTTAGGCAACAATTGAAAAAAAATTCTGCAAACATTCAAACATTTTACTTATCTTTGACGTTAGTAACGTAAAAAGATATGATATTATCCTTTGGTTCAAAAGAAACCGAACAAATTTGGAACGGAAAACGAGTTAAGAAAATGCCAATTGAAATTCAGAGCGTTGGACGTAGGAAATTAAGAATGTTGAACAATTCGCAAGATATTTCTGATTTGCGAATTCCACCATCAAACCGACTAGAAAAACTGACCGGAAAATTAAGCGAAGTTTACAGCATCCGAATGAACAAACAATGGAGAATTATCTTCATTTGGGATAAAGGAAACGCAAGTGAAGTGGAAATAATTGATTATCACTAAAAAAAGAAAAAAATGAAAAAGTTAGCTAATGTACATCCTGGAGAAATCTTGAATTACGAATTTCTTAAACCTTACGAAATTACTGCGTATCGACTTTCAAAAGACCTAAAAATACCGCAGACCCGAATTTCGGAAATCATAAAAGGAAATCGCCGAATTACAGCGGACACGGCTTTGCGATTGAGCAAATATTTTGGAAATTCTGCTAAATTTTGGCTCGGAATTCAGGATGATTATGACATTGAAGAAGAAAAAGAAAATAAAGAAAAGGAACTAACCGAAATAATAAAATACGCAGATAAAAACGTTGCCTAACACCGTGTATAAACCATTGCTGGGTCTGTGCTCATCTGGAACCCCGAAGCTTCGGGGCTTGGGAATTTTCCAGCGTAGTTTTGTACTTTTGATTGTTCGTGTTTGGGACAGGCAACGGTCAATACACTAGCACGTTGTCAACACTATAAAAAATCATAACCATTATTTCACTAAAGGAGTATTCTAATGAAATCCATTTTAAAAAATATATTCTTAATACTGCTTGTATTAATAGCAACAATAAGCTGTAAAACCTTAAATAAAAACACCGAAACAACTGGGATAACTTCAATCCCTGTTAAAAAGACCTTATTAAAACATACTGTATTATCAGATGGACATCCTATGGCAGTTTGGGAAAAGAAAGCAGAGAATCCCAAAGGCTTTATTCTCTTTGTCCATGGACGTACTTGGAGTGGTGTTCCTGATTTTGATTTGCAAGTAGATGGTGAAAATTTATCTTTGATGGATGGTCTGGTAGCGCAAGGATATACGACATTTGCCGTTGATTTAAGAGGTTATGGAGGAACACCAAGAGATGCAACGCAATGGGCAACACCCAATGGGGCTTCAAAAGATATTCTTAATGTTTTAAATTGGATTTCTGTTCAAAATGACGATAGTAAAGTTCACTTATTTGGATGGTCTATGGGATCCACACTTTCTTTATTAGCAACTCAACAAAATCCAAATAGAATAGCAAGTCTAACTGTATTTGGATATTGGAAAGATTTAGATTTAGAAATCCCCGAGAGTCAAAGTGATATTCAACTACAGATGAGTATAAATACTGCTGAAAACGCTGCCAGTGATTTCATAACACCTGGAAGTATAAGTCAAAAGGCTATTGAAACATATGTAAAAGCGGCATTAGAAAGTGATCCGATTCGAGTTGATTGGAAAGATGAAAATGAATATAATGATATTGACCCCTCATTAATCACAGTCCCTGTGTTAATCTTACAAGGAGAATTAGATCCAATTTCGCCCACAACAAATCAAGCAAAGCTATTTACACGGTTGAAATCTTCAGATAAAAGTTGGGTCGTAATTTCAGGTGGAGATCATGCAGCCTTTATGGAAACACCCAGAAAAAACTTCATTCATTCATTCACAGCATTTATCGATAGATTTAATGACTAATGGCTTACTTCAAATTGAAAATTTTAATGTTCAAAAATAATGTTGCGAACACCTTGCACCTGCCTGCCGGCAGGCAGGTAAGCCATTGCAGGGTCTGTACTTATCTAGACCGCGAAGCCTCGGGGGCTTGGGAATTTTACAGCGGAGTTTTGTAATTTTAATGGTTCTAGTGTTAGATACGCAACGTCATACACGCATTACGTTGGCAGCAAGCTTGACCCGTCCTGAATAAAGGCTACATAATTTTAAACATTATGTATAGAAATGACAAAGTAATTAGACGTTACAGTGAACCTTTTAAATTAAAAATCCTAGCAGAACTCAGTACCGGAAAACACACCAAGAGCGAACTTTGCAAGCTCTATTCCATTGCACCCACAACAGTCAATGTATGGATTAAAAAGTACAATCGTACAGACTTAATGAACACCAGAGTAAAAGTGGAAACAAAAGACGAAATATCCAGAATCAAGGCACTTCAAAAAGAGATTGAACAGCTTAAAAAGCTACTACTAAAAAAGGATCTGGATGCGATGGTAGAAGAATCCTATCTAGAAGTAGCTGCAGAAGACCTTGGTTACAAATCTGTTGCTGAACTAAAAAAAAAGTTAAGTATAAAGCCTTAATCAAAGCTAAAGAAAAATCTATGGGATTTGCTTCTTTAACTGCTATAAATCACTGTTTTGGACTTAAACGTGATGCGTATTACAAATACAAATCTAGAGCTGATAACCGTTTAAAACTAGAACAACAGATTATTGACATCGTTAGAAAAAGACGCAAATCCCTTCCTAGAGAAGGCGTGCGAAAACTTGTAAAATCCTTAAATGTGGATTTTAATAAGGCCAATATTAAAGTTGGCAGAGATACACTTTTCAATGTTCTTAGAAAACACCAAATGCTGACACTTAGAAAGAGAACCAGTGCCAGAACAACCAATTCGTATCATCGTTTTTATAAGTACGACAACATTATAAAAGACCTAGAAGTTACTAGAGCGAACCAAGTTTGGGTCAGTGACATAACTTATATTAGAACAGTAAAAGGATTTTGTTACTTGGCTTTAATAACCGATATGCATTCCAGGAAAATAGTTGGTTATGATCTTAGTGATAGCTTGGAACTGAAAGGTTGTGTGAGAGCGCTCAACAAGGCAATTTATCAAGCTAAGAACATTAAAGAGCTTATTCATCATTCCGATAGAGGAATCCAGTATTGCAGTAATGTATACACGCAAATACTCAAAAGAAAAAAGATAGATATCAGTATGACAGAAGAAAATCATTGTTACGAAAACGCAATGGCAGAACGAGTAAATGGAATTTTAAAAGATGAATTTTATCTCGACCAAACCTTTGATAACGTGAGTCACGCAAAGAGAGCTGCAAAAAATGCAATTAATCTATACAATGAAATAAGATTACATTTATCTTTAGATTATAAAACACCAAATATGGTATATAAATTATCAGCTTAATTCAATTTTAACCTGTAGCCATATTTCAGGACAAGACA
>JBDSFP010000369.1:0-3562 GCA_039919415.1 Aquaticitalea sp.
TAGGGAAAATGGTTGATTTTTACAATCCCAATTCAGCTGAAGTTGTTATTGCTGGTACAGCCGAGGACAACGAAATTTCCTATTTCTATGGCTGTAGAGAGTATTATTCTTACACGCCTACAACAGACCTTGCCACTCCAGTTCCAGATGCAAATTTTTATATCAATGTTACTGGTGAAAAATTTAATGTTTCACATTCAGGATTAAGTACAACTTTAAACCATAATATCTGTGATAATTTAGTAAGAACATCGATGTTTAGCTGTTCATCTGGAGAACAATCATGGGCCAGAGCATTTGATCTTATAGATTTTGGAATATCAGACGAAGAAAATTTTGTTATAAACAAAGGGCAAGTTGGAATTTCGAGTGCTGATGGGGGAGCAACAGTTACATTTCTTGTGTACGCAATTGATGATAATTTTCCAGCCTCTTTTTCTGAATTCGATTTAATTGGTACAAGTCAAGAAGTTCAAATTCCATATGTTAGTAGCTCTTCTCCTATTACTAGAATTTTTACAATTGCTTTTGATTCACCAATTGTTGTGCCGACAACTGTACAACGGGTTCTTGTTGTGGTCAATGTCGGAATAGTGTGGGGATCTGGTGTCATGTTTATCGCAGGAACAGAGCAGGATAATGATGTTTCTTGGTATCGTGGATGTGGTGCTGACGAGAATGGGTATAATTCAGGAGGGTCTGCTGGTACTTGTAATTGCTTTATAACTACCGAATTACTAGGAAGACCTGATGCAAAATTCTATATTAATGTTACTGGAGAAGTCAATCATATTACCAATATATTTGAAATGAATATTTCAAATATATGTTCTGAGTTTTTAAAAGAATTTAGTGTTGAAAACAGTACCGATGTTGTGTCTGTTATATGGGATTTTGGCGACCCTGCTTCTGGCACAAATAATACTTCTACAGATCTGTCACCTTTTCATGATTTTTCAGCAGATGGAAGCTACACTATTACCGCAACAGTTACTGGTAAGGATAATAGTGTTGAAATTTTAACGGAAACCATTGCTGTTAAAGAACCGCCAAAGGCCTTTGGAATTAATAACGTCTATGCTTGTGAAGATAATTTTGGTTCTGGTTTTTCTTCATCTTTTGATCTTTCAACTGTTGAAAACCAAATATTGCAAGGCCAAATAGATAAGGTAGTAACGTATATTGATGGTTCTGGGAACACTTACGCTGAACTACCAAATTTGTTTTCAAACACTGTAAGAGACAGAGAAACGATAACAGTAAGAGTTTCCCGAAAGGAAGAGTTGTGTTGTTATTCAGAAACAACTTTCGATTTAGTTATAAAACCTTTACCGAATGTGTCGAGCGCAATTGACATATTACATTGTGAGGAAAATACTGATGGATTTGCCGCCTTTGATTTAAATGTTGTTAGTGAGTCCATAATCGATGCCAATACCAATGTGGGTCTAGAATTTTATCACGAAAATGGTCAACATATCCCTGATTTTGAGTTAAGCAATGTAGTTAATGCAATTCAGAATGAGGAAACATTAACTATCAAAGTGACCAATAATGATACCGGTTGTTCTATTGAATCGACCTTCAAATTAATTGTTAATCCGTTGCCTTTGTCAATTGACTTAAGCGTTCTAATCGGTTGTGATGATAATGATGATGGAATTTCAGAATTTTTTGACACGTACAACGTTGAAGCTGAAGCTTTGGGCAACCAAACGGGAATGGAGGTTACTTATTTTACCTCGAATGGAAATCAACTGCAAAGTCCATTACCAAATCCTTTTACAAATTCCTTTGCCAATGAAGAAATTATTACCGTGAGGGTCACCAATTTGGCAACAGGGTGCTTTACTGAAATGCCCTTAATGCTAAAAACCTCAAATAAACCACAAATAAACACGCCTAAAGATATCTACGTGTGTGATGAAGGCAATGGTTACGCGAATTTTGATTTAAGCACTATCCAAAATGAAATCATTGGTACCCAACAAAATTTCGTGGTATCCTATTATAATGCCAATGGAACCAACATTACGAACAATATCTCAGCAAATTTTCAAAATACAGAACCTTGGGTACAAACTATAAGCGTTAAAGTTGAGAATGCATTCAGTAATTTATGTGTTTCTGAAACTAATTTTAGCCTTATCGTCAATGCCTTACCAGTAGTTGTAATTGAAGATGTCTATTATATATGTAATCTGGTACCTTCATTATATATGTCAGTGCGCTCTAATTTAGAATACTATGCATGGACTTTTGAAGATGGCACAATTGTATCCAGCACATTTGAAGTCAATTTGAGTGAAGCAGGAACCTATAGGTTGACAATAGGAGAGATTAAAAACAATATTTTTTGTGAAAACACTTATGATTTTGAGCTCATACGATCGGTATTGCCAACCATTGAGAATGTGGAATTTCAAGAATTATCAGATCATATTTTTATAAATATAAATGCTTCAGGAGATGGGGATTTTGAATATTCTATTGATGGTATGAATTTTCAAAATGACAATTCGTTTATTAACATACAAGGTGGTACTTATACAGTTTATGTTAGAGATAAACTTGGATGTGGGGAAGATAGTCGAGAAGTTACAATAATTGACTATCCAAAATACTTTACCCCAAATGGCGATGGATACAATGATCATTGGCAAATCAAGGGCATAAGTAAATTTCCTGATTCTAATATATCCATATTTGATAGATATGGAAAGTTATTGAAGCGCCTGTCGTCTAAAGATTTGGGATGGGATGGGACTTATAACGGAGAAAAAATGTCGTCTAATGATTACTGGTTTAACGCTAAGCTTAATAATGAAGTTATATTTAATGGACATTTTACACTAAAACGATAGTTGTGAATTATTTATAAATGAAATAGCGGTTTAAGTGTAAAAACGAAAAATAAAAAATAAACAACTTAAGGTCAAGTATGGACTGAAAGGTCAGGAAACAAAACCCGCAACGGAGCTTATTCTAAACCTATAATTGTAACTCACCTTAAAAACTACAACTAGTAATCTCCGTGATCCTCAAAGTATTCACCATACCTTTGTCCTGGATAGGCATTGCTGCAAGACTTACCAGCATATCCCCAAGTTCCAAGTATCCTTTTTTACAGGCAATGGCATTCACATCTTCAATAGTTTCGTCGGTGCTTACAAATTTATCATAAAAAAACGCCTGAACACCCCATAGCAAGCTGAGTTGTGTCAGAATTCGTTGGTTAGATGTGAACACCAAAATATGTGCGCTTGGTCGCCATGCAGAAATTTGAAAAGCGGTATACCCACTGTTTGTCAAGGTTGAAATTGCCCTCGCACTAATTTCATTGGCCATAACGGCAGCATGATAGCAAATGGATTTGGTAATGTAACGTTTGGTACGAATATGAGGTGGAATCTGTGGCACTTTAATTAATGGCGAGTCTTCTACGCTTCTGATGATATTGGCCATTTGACGAATCACTTGCACAGGATAGCTCCCAACGGATGTTTCTCCAGAAAGCATGACAGCATCTGCGCCATCCATTACGGAATTGGCAACGTCATTA
>JBDSFP010000377.1:0-3376 GCA_039919415.1 Aquaticitalea sp.
GAATAAATCGTCGTTATTATCTTTGGCTTCAATCACGACTTCAACGGCTTCCTCTCCCACTTTTTGGGCGATTTTGTTGATGCCTTTTTCGAACAGGGAGGCAACGTAGGAATCTTTATTCCCAATATTTTCTTTTCTGTCTTGGATGATGGATTCCAATTCCGTAAGAAATCCAAATGACTGATTGTTAGCTTCATTCCAGCAGGTATCTGAACCTTTATGACATGTTGGTCCTTCTGGATTTGCTTGAACGAGAAGTGTATCATTATCACAATCTACTTTTAAATCCACTAGATTCAACACATTGCCACTCTCCTCACCTTTCGTCCATAGTCTTTGTTTACTTCGGCTGAAAAAGGTGACTTTTTTTGTATTTCTTGATTTGTTGAATGCTTCTTCATTCATATAGCCCAACATCAAGACGTTTTTTGTTTGGGCGTCTTGAATGACTGCTGGTATCAATCCATCTTTATTTTTATCAAAATCAATTTTCATAATCTAACTGCAATATTTTGTTTTTTTAGTTCTCTTTTTAAATCTTTTATTTCGATATCTCCAAAATGAAATACACTTGCCGCTAGCGCAGCGTCTGCTTTTCCAATCTTAAAAGCCTCCACAAAATGCTGCATCGTTCCAGCACCTCCAGAAGCAATGATTGGGATATTCACTGATTCGGACAATTTGGCCAATGCTGCGTTCGCAAACCCATGTTTAGTTCCATCATTGTTCATGGATGTGAACAGAATTTCCCCTGCGCCTCGTTTTTCAACATCTTTTGCCCATTCAAATAAATCCAATTCGGTGGGAATAGTGCCGCCAGCCAAATGGACTTTCCAGCAGCCCTCAATCTGCTTTGCATCTATTGCAACCACAATGCATTGATTCCCGAATTTACCGGTCAATTCATTGATTAATTCCGGACGTTTAATGGCTGATGAATTTATGGATACTTTATCAGCTCCACATTTTAACAACGCATGTACATCTTCTATTGATGAAATTCCTCCACCAACCGTAAAGGGAATATTCACTTGCTCCGCAACTTTCAAAACGATATCCAACATTGTTTTTCGTCCTTCCAAAGTGGCAGAAATATCCAAAAAAACCAGTTCGTCTGCACCTTTTTCGGCATATTTTTTTGCTAATGACACCGGGTCGCCCGCATCACGCAAATTGACAAAATTAACGCCTTTTACCGTGCGTCCGTTTTTGATGTCTAAACAGGGTATGATTCTTTTGGTTAACATGTGTGTTGCTCTAAATCTCTTAAATTGATTTTATTCTCGTATAATGCCTTTCCAATAATCACGCCTTCACAGCCTAAATCTTTTAAAACATTAATGTCATCAATAGAAGTAACACCACCAGATGCAATCAACTTGATGGATTGTCCCTGACTTTTTGAACAGTTTTCAATAATTTTTGTATACAAATCGAACGATGGTCCTTCTAACATTCCATCTTTGGAAATATCTGTACATATCACATATTGTATGCCTTTCTTTTGATAGGCTTCAATAAAAGGAATGACTTCCCTTTCGCTTTTCTGCCGCCATCCATTGATGGCAATTTTACCTTCATGACAGTCGGCACCAAGAATGATTTTTGTAGGACCGTACTTGGACAACCAACCTTCAAAAGTTTTAGAATCCTTAACGGCGATACTTCCACCTGTAATTTGACGTGCGCCAGAATTAAATGCAATTAGCAAATCCTCATTGGTTTTTAATCCGCCACCGAAATCAATTTTCAAACTTGTTTTCGAAGCAATTCGTTCCAAAACTTTGTAATTGACAATATGCTCGGCTTTGGCACCATCCAAATCCACCAAATGCAGATACTCAATTCCGGATGCTTCAAATTGTTTGGCGACTTCCAAAGGGTCTTCGTTGTAAATTTTCTTTGTAGCGAAATCGCCTTTGGTCAGTCTGACACATTTTCCTTCGATGATGTCTATTGCTGGGATGATTCTCATTTTATTTCCTGCAAAGGCAGGAATCTCTTTAAGTTAATAATTTCAATTGGTAATTAGTAAATCTCTATATAAAATTATAATTCCAAAAAATTTCTCAATATTTGTTCTCCTGCATAACTGCTCTTTTCAGGATGGAATTGAACTCCGTAAAAGTTGTCTTTTTGCAATGCAGAGCTGTAATTGCATTCGTAATTGGTTGTTGAAATAGTTTCAGTACACAGTTCAGCATAATAACTGTGGACAAGATACATGTATTCCTTCTCTTTTATGGTTTCAAAGAGTTTTGATTTCAATTGGTTTATTGTATTCCATCCCATTTGCGGGACTTTGACTTTATTGGAAAATCGTTTCACATCCACATCAAAAATTTCCAATCCATTTGTGTCACCTTCTTCCGAGTAATTGCACATCAATTGCATGCCAAGACAAATCCCCAAAACAGGTTGTTTCAATATTGGAATTAATTTATTTAATTTAGTTTTCTTCAGCATCCTCATGGCACTTCTCGCTTCTCCCACACCTGGAAAAATCACTTTATCTGCACCAACAATTTCATCTGGATTATTGGACAAAATTGCATCTACACCCACACGTTTTAAGGCAAATTGGAGGCTTTTGATATTGCCGGCTCCATAGTCGATAATCACTACGTTCATTATAAAGTCCCTTTTGTTGATGGTAAAATCATTTTTTCCATATCCCGTTTCACCGCCATTTTTATGGCTTTTGCAAAGGCCTTGAAAATGGCTTCTATTTTGTGATGTTCGTTGGTGCCTTCTGCTTTGATGTTCAAATTGCATTTGGCGCCATCGGTAAACGATTTGAAAAAATGATAGAACATTTCAGTCGGCATTTTTCCTATCATTTCCCGTTTGAATTCGGTATCCCAAACCAACCAATTCCGTCCTCCGAAATCAATGGCAACTTGTGCCAGACAATCGTCCATTGGCAGGCAAAAACCATAACGTTCAATGCCCAATTTGTCTCCCAAAGTTCGAGAAAACACATCGCCCAAAGCAATCGCTGTATCTTCTATCGTGTGATGTTCATCGACTTCCAAATCGCCATCTACTATGATTTTTAAATCCAATTGTCCATGACGTGCGATTTGGTCGAGCATGTGATCGAAGAAAGCGATTCCTGTGTCAATCTTGCTCTTTCCTATACCGTCAAGATTTAAATCTATTTCGATTTTGGTTTCGTTGGTTTTTCGAGTGATATTTCCTGTTCGCTCCTTTGCCTTTAGAAAATTGTAAATCTGTTCCCAATCATTGGTTTCGAAAGCAATAAAATCATTTAATTCCTCTTGGGAAATAGAGATTTCAGAAGTTCCCAAATTGGTATTGCCATTTATAAAAATCCCTTTGGCTCCCAAGTTTTTTGCCAATTCCATATCCGTCA
>JBDSFP010000383.1:0-4837 GCA_039919415.1 Aquaticitalea sp.
GGGATGGGGATTTAGGGGTTGGGCTTTTTGTACTGTATCTCGGATCTTCGATTATTGACAAAAGCTCCATAGCAATAACTTCGATGGTCACACAATCAAACTCCACCATCACTTTACCCGTGATACTGTAAATCCCTTTGCCGCGAAATGGATATTGTGTTGCCACAGGCGGGAAATGAACCGTATCCACAAAATCGCCATCCTTATCGAGGAAATTCCCGAAATACATCAGTTTGCCATTGGAGGTTATGGTGTTTTTTGTGGAAATCAAATAGCCTTCCACAGTGATTATTTTTCCCTCTAAAGATTCCAAATGCCTTGCTCGCAACGGATTTTCACAAGGTTTCTGCAACAAATGAAACGGATTGCACAACGGAAATCCCAATAGTTCTATTTCATCAAAGGCATTTTCCAAATCCGTACTTGGCAATTCCGGGGTTTGGTAATGGATGCGTTCGGTCCTGAATAATGTGAAGGCCTGTTCTTGGACCGTGTGGTTGCTGATTTTCAAATGCGCTTCCCACAACAGTTCACGTTTATGGATTCCCGTGAATCGGAAAGCATTGATTTTTATCAAAAATGACATCGGTTCAATGGAAATTGGCACACGCTCGATAAAATCATCCAAACTTTGAAATGCACCATTTTTTTTGCGTTCGTTAACAATTCTCTCTATCACTTTCGATTCCAAAGACTGCAAAAACATAAAACCCAAATAAATGGTTTTCCCATGGATAACGGTTTGCGAAAAACTTGTATTGATGCAAGGTGGCTCAATGATGCCCCCATCCATTCGGGCTTCGTGGACATAGAGTTCCGTACTGTAAAATCCTCCAAAATTATTGATGGTTGCCACCATGTATTCCAACGGAAAATAGGCTTTCAAAAACAAACTCTGATAGCTTTCCACAGCATACGATGCGGAATGTCCTTTTGCAAAGGCATAGCCTGCAAAGCTTTCAGTCTGTCGCCAAACATCCTCGACCAATTCGTATGGTTTACCAGCTTCTTTGCAATTGTCAAAGAACTTTTGCTTTACTTTATTGAATTCCTCACGCGACCGGAATTTCCCCGACATGCCACGTCGCAACATGTCAGCTTCTCCGAGGGTAAGTCCTCCAAAATAATGCGCCACTTTAATCACATCTTCCTGATAGACCATTACGCCAAAAGTCTCTGGCATAATATCAAGTAACGCTTGAGGTGCATCCTTGCGGCGTTCGGGATAGCGATATCGCAAAATGTATTCGCGCATCATCCCACTATTTGCAACACCGGGACGAATGATGGAACTTGCCGCCACCAAACCCAAATAGGTATCAACCTGCAATTTCCGCATGAGCATGCGCATGGCAGGCGATTCCACATAAAAACAGCCAATGGCTTTGGCGGTTCGCAATAGTTTCTTGATATGTGCATCTTCTTTAAAACGTTTGATGTCATGAATATCGATGGCAGGTTTTTCGGGATAGTTATAGGCGACAATTTCTGTGGCTTCCTTGATTTTTCCGAGGCCGCGTTGGCTCAAAATATCAAATTTGTACAAGCCTATATCTTCAGCAACGACCATATCAAACTGCGTTGTTGCATAGCCTTTTGGAGGCATAAACGTTGCTCCGTAATAATGGAGGGGTTTTTCTGAAATGATAATGCCACCAGCGTGAATGCCCAAATAATTGGGAAAGCCTTGAATGTAGGTGCTGTACTTAATGACCAATTGCGAGAGTTTATCCAATTGATTGAGGTCATACTTGCCTCTTGTGAGCATATCCATTTCCGATTTTGGGAGACCAAAAACCTTGCCCAATTCGCGAATGGAGGCCTTGAATTTAAAAGTGTTGTACACTGTAATCAGTGCTGTGTTTTTAAAAGTCTTGAAAATGAAATCCGTAATATCATCTCTATCTTTCCATGAAAAATCGAGGTCGAAATCTGGTGGATTTTGACGGAAGACGTTGATGAAGCGCTCAAAATACAGATCGAGTTCGATAGGATCTACATCGGTAATCCGAAGCAAATATGCCACAATGCTATTGGCGCCACTGCCACGACCTACGTAGAAATAGTCTTTGCTTCGCGCGTATTGCAAAATTTTCCAATTGATCAAAAAATAGGACACAAACCCTTTCTGTTTGATAATGGCAAGTTCCTTTTCAATCCTGCTATAAATGACTTCATTTGGTTCGGCATAGCGATAAGCAATGCCATCATAAGCCAACTTCTCCAACAGTTTGTAATCGGAAGTCTCATTTTCAGTGAACGATTTTTGGTTATTGGGCGTTTGCTGTGAAAAATCAAATTCAATCCCGCAATCGTTCAAAACGGCATTGGTATTTTCGACAAGCTCTGGAAATTCCCCATATTGATCATACAATTCCTGGTAAGGCAACATTTGGTCGGTTTCAAGTCCCTCTTCACTTTTTGGGAGTTTGCTCAACAGGGTATTATTGTCGATGGCACGCAACAATCGGTGTGTATTAAAATCTCTTTTATTCTGAAACGATACTGTTTGCAATACGACCAATTTGCTTCGATGGGAATTCCATTGAGAGAATTTCAAATGGTTCAAATCCCGTGGTTTGATGCCCAAAAATTCGTTCTCTTTAAGATGGTATTTTTTTTTATGGATGTAAGGATAAATTACAAAAACATCCTCCAATTCTGGCGCCATTTCAGGGATTTTCAATTCAGGATTGTGGAGAAATTCGGATAGATAATCGTTGATATTCTGAAAGCCAATGTTGTTTTTGGCAATGAGAATGAATTGTTGTTGAACACCATTCCTAAAATCGACACCAAGCACAGGTTTTATTTGATAGTTTGAGGACAACCGTACAAAATCCAAACAGGCCGAAGTCGTGTTGATATCGGTAAGTGCCAAGGTCTGCAAGCCATTTTTTGAAGCAATGGCAAGCAATTGCTCTGGCTTGATGGTGCCATAGCGAAGACTGTAGTAGGTGTGGCAATTGAGGTACATAAAAATCTTTTTTCAAAATTAGCTACTATATGTAGTTTTTGTTGCTTATATTTGTAGTAAACTAATTTAGGATTCTGAAAACAGAAGATTTAAAAATAAATGTGGCACAACGAATCTTGAGCATATCGGACCATAGGTTATTGCAAAAAATAAAGAATCTGTTGGACAAAGAGAATGTCTTTGCCTATAATGTGAATGGCAACCCGATAACCGAGAACGATTATATCAAGGATTTGGCCGCTATCAATGATGAAATTGATGCCAAAACAGCCAAATTATATACAACGAATGAAGTTTTAAGACGTGTCGCAGATGATGATAAGTTGGCACACTAAAGCTGTTGACGACCTCAACAAGAATATAAAATATATTGCAAAAAAAAGTCCACAAAATGCCTTGTATGTTTGGAAACGCTTATAGCACTTTGTGATAGTTTGGGAAATATGCCTTATAAATATCCAAAGGAACCCGTTTACAATTTAGAAAGTGTGCGTTTTGTAACCAAGTGGAGTTTTAAAATCATTTATAGAGTTGAGGCAGAAGGGATTTATATCTTGAGAATATTCAATACTTATCAAAATCCGAGCAGCGTTTTCGGGTAGTCTATCCATTTCTGAAAGTTTTTTTAAATTTAGTTTACATACACGGACTCTTAATTTTCCTGATATCAAACACAACATGAAACACATCCAAGCCAACATCAAACATTTGAGAGCCTTAAAGGAACTCTCACAAGAACGCTTTGCGGACGAGTTGGGCTGGTCGCGCTCCATTGTCGGGTCTTATGAGGAAGGCCGTTCGGAGCCACCCATTGATCGCTTGATTGATTTGTCCAATTACTTTAATATCCCGATTGACATTTTAGTGAGAAATGACTTGCGATTGGCAAAGGACACTTCCTTCATTGAAATCGGAAACAAACGGGTGCTCTTTCCCGTAACGGTCAATGAAAATAACGAAGACCTTATCGAAATCATTCCCACCTCGGCATCTGCTGGTTATTTGACAGGTTATGATGACCCAGAATATATTGAGCAACTCCAAAAAATCAAGTTGCCTTTTCTTCCTACAGGCACCCATCGTGCATTTCCCATTAAGGGCGATTCCATGTTGCCCGTGAAGGACGGGTCGTTTATTGTTGCAAAATATGTAGAAAATATTTCAGACGCAAAAAACGGAAGAACCTACATTATATTAACCAAAGAAGATGGTTTGGTTTATAAACGTATCTGTAATTTGATAAAAGAGAAACAATCGTTACTATTGAGTAGCGACAATAAAGCTTATCAACCTTATGAAGTTCCGATTGAAAATGTGTTGGAGCTCTGGGAATTCACCTGTTGCATCAATACCCAGGAATATGACGAAAAGGAACTCAAAATGAGCAGCATCATGAGTATGTTCCAAGAATTGAAAGTTGAATTGGAAGCCGTCCAAAAAATCGCTTAATGCCAAAAAGCGCACCCACATATACCATCATCGATGTTGAAACCACAGGGCGTGGCAACAAGATTACCGAAATCTCCATTTTTAAATATGATGGAGAAAAAGTCATTGATGAATTCACATCGCTGGTCAATCCTGAAGCAATGATTCCAGATTACATCACGGCATTAACTGGGATTGACAACACCATGGTTGCCAATGCGCCAACCTTTAAAGAAATCGCAGAAAACATTCTCTCTATTACCGAGGACAGCATTTTTGTCGCCCATAATGTCAACTTTGATTACAATGTGATTCGAAATGAATTCAGGGCAATCGATATCGATTTCAGGCGACGAAAACTGTGCACAGTTAGACTCTCCCGCACATTGTTTCCGGGATTTCGCTCCTATAGCTTGGGGAAATTATGCAATT
>JBDSFP010000412.1:0-5593 GCA_039919415.1 Aquaticitalea sp.
TTGATTATAAAGATGTGTCAAAGGCAAAACCTATCCATATCATCGGGTTTGGGCCAGCAGGAATGTATGCAGCCTTGCGATGTATCGAATTGGGATTTAAACCGATTGTTTTGGAACGTGGCAAGAACGTGAAGGATAGACGACGTGATTTAAAAGCCATCAATCAAGACCATTTTGTGAACGAAGATTCCAATTATTGTTTTGGAGAAGGTGGAGCGGGAACCTATTCCGATGGGAAATTATACACACGAAGTCTTAAACGTGGTGACGTGCGGCGCATCTTTGAAAACTTGGTATTTCATGGTGCCACCGACCAGATTTTAGTGGATGCGCATCCGCATATTGGGACTAACAAATTGCCAAAAGTCGTCCAGAACATTCGTGAGACCATTTTAAACTTTGGTGGCGAAATCCATTTTGAAACCAGAGTGACCGATTTCATTATCAAAAACAATAAGATCAAAGCCATTCAACTTCAAAATGGAGAAGAATTGGAAGCCAATCGTGTGATTTTGGCAACAGGACATTCGGCTCGCGATATTTTTTATTTGCTTCATAAAAAAAACATTGCCCTCGAAGCCAAATCCTTTGCTATGGGCGTGCGTGTGGAACATCCACAGCACATCATCGATTCCATTCAATACAGTTGTGGGAGCGAAAGAGATGAGCTATTGCCAGCCGCAGCGTATAGTTTGGTGGAACAAGTGAATGAACGTGGTGTTTACTCTTTCTGTATGTGTCCCGGTGGATTTATTGTGCCTGCGGCGACTGCAAATGGAGAAGTGGTTGTCAATGGCATGTCTCCTTCCAAACGGAACAATCAATTTGCAAATTCTGGAATTGTAGTGGAAATAAATGTTGATACTGATTTGTATAAATATGAACAGTTTGGGGCTTTGAAAGCTTTGGAATACCAAAAAGATTTGGAGCGTTTGGCGTTCACATCCGGAGGAAGAAGTCAAGCAGCACCAGCACAAAGATTGACTGATTTTGTGGATGGAAAATTGTCTCCGGAATTAAATCCAACAAGTTATCAACCTGGATTACTATCGGTTCCTTTACATTCCTTATTGCCAAAATTAATTGGAAGTAGACTGCGGACTGGATTTAAGGCATTTGGACAAAAGATGCATGGTTATTATACAGAGGAAGCAAACATTGTTGGCGTGGAATCCCGAACTTCTTCACCAGTAAGCATTCCAAGAAACGAATATTTGGAGCATCCTCAAATTGGAGGCTTGTTTCCCTGTGGCGAAGGTGGAGGTTACGCCGGAGGCATTGTTTCGGCGGCCATGGATGGCGAACGTTGTGCGGAAGCTGCTGTGAAAGGCTTGTAGCTACTAATTACTCGAATATTCGCAAAATTTGACTTAGAATGAATTCTATAAAGTTGCTTTGAAAAGATATGTTTTTGACCCAAATCTTAGCTCTCGATTCTAGTTGAGAAGCGGTCCAACTTCTAAAAATATATTCCTATTTTTGCGTCACAATAAATTGAATTCAAAATGAACGCATATATATTTCCCGGTCAAGGTGCCCAATTCACTGGAATGGGGCGTGAACTTTACGAAACATCATCTTTGGCAAAAGACCTTTTTGAAAAGGCGAATTCCATTTTAAGCTTTCGTATCACGGACATTATGTTTGAAGGCTCATCAGAAGATTTGAAACAAACCAAAGTCACCCAACCCGCCATCTTTTTACATTCGGTGATTTTGGCTAAAACTTTGGGTAAAAGTTTTAGACCAGATATGGTGGCAGGACATTCTTTAGGTGAATTTTCAGCCTTGGTCGCTAATGGAACGCTTTCATTTGAAGATGGATTGAAATTGGTTTCCAAACGTGCTTTGGCCATGCAAAAAGCCTGCGAACTGCAACCAAGCACAATGGCTGCGGTTTTAGGGCTTGAAGATAATATTGTTGAGGCTATTTGTGCAAAAACAGAAGGTATTGTTGTAGCGGCCAACTATAATTGTCCTGGACAATTGGTAATTTCTGGCGAAGTGGATGCAATTAACAGAGCTTGTGAATCTATGAAAGAAGCTGGAGCCAAACGTGCGTTGGTATTGCCTGTTGGAGGTGCTTTTCATTCACCTTTGATGGAACCTGCTCGTGAAGAATTGGCCGCTGCCATCGAAAACACTTTTTTCAGTAAACCCAATTGCCCAATTTATCAAAATGTCATTGCTAATGCGGTCAATGATGAATCGACTATCAAAATGAATTTGATTTCCCAATTGACAGCTCCGGTAAGATGGACACAATCCGTTCAACAAATGATTGCAGATGGCGCCACGCTTTTTACAGAAGTAGGTCCAGGAAATGTCTTGCAAGGCTTGGTCAAAAAAATTGATAGGGAAGCACAAACGGCTGTGGCTACTTTAGAACCAAACGAATAATTTCATGAAACTATCCAGAACTGTCAACATCATTTTAGTGATTGTTGCCACCATCGCCATTGATCAAATTTCGAAAGTAATTGTAAGGTCAGAAATTCAACCCAACCAAATCATAGAGGTCATAGGAGACAACTTTATCATGACCAATGTGGAAAATTCCGGTGCTTTTTTGGGCATGGGAAGTGATTTGAACCCAACCTTAAAACTCTTGTTGCTATTGATTCTTCCAGTGCTGGTTTTGGGATTTGTGTTGTATTACATCCTTAAGAACAAATCGTTGGACCGCTTGAGTTTAGTTGCATTTTGCTTTATTGTTGGCGGAGGAATAGCGAACGTTTTTGATAGAATTGCCTATGGTCATGTAACGGATTTTTTACATATTAATTTGGGAGGCATGTTCAAAACCGGAATTTTCAATGTTGCTGATATGTCCGTAACTTTTGGAATGATCTTGCTTTTGGTAGCTAGTTTTATCCATCGAAAAAAGGCTGAACCAGCCCCAGTCATTTAGCTTGGTTTCCGATTTCGATTCTTATAGACATAAAAAGACCTCAAAGGTTTTGAAAACCTGTGAGGTCTAATCTCCAAATAATTGGAATTTGTAATTTCTTTATTGGAATTTATATTCGTTATCTCTCCAAATTACAATCTTCACAATCCTTGATTTCTCCATAATAGGTTTCACGATATTTGTGAAGCGTTTTAATCGGAATGCTCAAAAATTGCTTTCTGATATAGGTTACTTGTGTATGCAACAATCCCATTTTTGGCGTGAACCTATCTTCGGGTTTTGTTACTCTTTTAATAGTTATCAATTTCATTGGTTTTCATTTATCATTCTTTGCAAAGAAACAGAACATCAGACAAATATCCAAGGTATTGAGGTTAAATCGATGTTAATCAACCAATTAATGATATTTCTTCAATAGTTGCCAAATTTACATGGAATATTAATTAAAAATTAAGGCTTCTGTTTGAAGATTGATAATTGGATTTTTCTCATGGCTTGGCATATTTTATTTCTATACCTTTCAAGCATTTGGATAACCCAATGGAATAAAATTATTTTATTATTTCTTTCCACAATCCAAAAAAAATCATAAACTTTTCATAATGAAGTAAATCCCGATAATAATTTACCTTTAATTAAGTCTAATTTTTATACACTTTCCCCTCCTTCATCACAAATACGACATGTTCCATCGTATGGATGTTTTCTGTCGGGTCTTCATTGGTTGCCACAATATCTGCAAAAAAACCTGGGTTGATTTGGCCGATTTCCTGCTCCATGTTTAAGATGATGGCAGGTGTAATGGTTGCACATTGGAGGGCTTTCATGGCTGGCATTCCTGCTTCTACCATATAACCGAATTCTCTTCCATTGTCGCCATGATGGAATACCCCAGCATCTGTACCAAATGCAATGCCAACACCTTTTTTGTAAGCTCTTCCAAACGTATCTTGTGATTTTGGCCCAATGGCCAATGCTTTCGGCACAATGACTGCTGGATAATAACCTTCGATTTTCGCATTTTCAGCTACTGTTTTTCCAGCAATAATAGTTGGAACTAAATATACATCGTGTTGTTTCATCAATTCCATGGTTTCGTCACTCATCAATGTACCATGCTCAATGGTTTTCACGCCTCCTAAAATAGCACGTTTCATGCCTTCGTCACCATGCGCATGGGCGGCTACATGAAAGCCATAATCCTTGGCGGTTTGACAAATCGCTTTAATTTCTTCCACCGTAAATTGTGGGTTCTGACTATTTTTTGCATCACTTAAAACCCCCCCTGTTGCAGTGATTTTGATGAGGTCGGCGCCATTTTTATAACGTTGTCTTACAGCTTTTACAGCATCTTCAACACTATTGACAACACCTTCTTTTGGCCCCGGATCTCCCATCAACTCTTTTTTTGCACCATTGGTTGGGTCACCATGTCCTCCAGTAGATGCCAGGATTTTTTCAGCTGTGAAAATTCTTGGGCCTACTACTTTTCCTTGGTTGATGGCGTTTCGTAACGATACATTCACACCACTTCCTCCCACATCTCGAACTGTTGTAAATCCGGCCAGAAGAGTTTTTTTTGTAAATCCTTGAGCATTGTAAGCAATATCAGCATCGTTCAAGGTGTATTTTTCGAGAAACGCATTTGGATTGGTCTCATTTTCGATATGAACGTGCATGTCTGTCAGTCCGGGCATCACTGTTTTGTTTTTTAAGTCAATGATCGTGTCTTGGGCTGTTTTTGGTTCCACAAAGCCATTTTCGACCGATACGATTTTTTTGCCAGACACGATGATGGTTTGGTTGGTCAATACCTTTCCGTTTTTGGTGTCAATCAGTTTTCCACAGTGCAAATAGGTGTTTTGTCCTATTGCGATCAAAGAAAGCAAGAGTGTGAATAGTTGGATCAATTTTTTCATGTGTATTTATTTATTGTTTTTTAATGGACACTTGCTGTTCGCTATTAATCATTCTGGTGTAGGATACAAATTTAGAACTAGCTCGTTTCATTATGTTGGTTTTAGATATTTCTAAAATGTCGCTCCCATTTCCAAGCGGAACTTACAGCATCATCCAAAGTGGATTCTGCCTTCCAGCCCAATTCATCGTTGGCTTTTGTCGTGTCTGCATAAGCTTGAATGACATCGCCTTCACGTCTTGGGGCAAATTTATAATTCAATGCTTTTCCAGAAACTTTTTCGAAGGAATGGATGACTTCCAAAACAGAACTTCCAGTGCCGGTACCTAAGTTATAGGTTTCATAATTGGATGTATTTTTTTTGTTCAACAAACGTTCCAAAGCGATGACATGGGCTTTTGCCAAATCCACCACATGGATATAATCCCGAATGCACGTGCCATCTGGCGTAGAATAATCATTTCCAAAAACAGACAACTCATTCCGAAATCCAGCCGCGGTTTGGGTCATGAAAGGCACCAAATTTTGTGGCACTCCAATTGGCAATTCGCCAATTTTTGCACTTGGATGCGCTCCTATCGGATTAAAATAACGCAAGGAGATAGAATTTAATTTGGCATTTACTTTACACGTATCCTTAATTATTTCTTCTCCAATTTGTTTGGTATTTCCATAAGGGGATTCAGCAGGTTTTGTGGGTGCGCTTTCAGTAATTGGCATGTGGTCTGCTTGTCCATAAACCGTACAGGAAGAACTAAAAATAAA
>JBDSFP010000449.1:0-2893 GCA_039919415.1 Aquaticitalea sp.
CAATTTCCCTTTTCTCTCTAAAACTGAATGTTCTTTTATGAATGTATCCATATTCTGGGTATTTGTTGAAAAAGTCCTGAAGTGCCAAGGTCTTTTTATTGGCACCAATAATGACCGTTTTTCTATAATTGCCGCCAAAGGAGGTACGGTATTTTTGAAGCAAATAGTAAAGCGCAAACTTAAAAACAGCAATTAGAAAAAAAGCCAACATGACATATTTCAAAATGGTGAGCGGGTAGATATTCAATTCTTGATTGTAGCCTGAAAAGGCAAAAACCACAAGGGTAAATAGGACCATTTGACGAATTGTAAGCGATAAAATTGTAACTTCCCTTGTAAATCGATAAACTTCATAAAATTTTGAGAAAATCGACAACATAACCCAAGCCAAGGTCATTAAACCAATAAAGACAACAGGGTCGATATTCTTGAAATAATAAAGAATGGCAAGACCGTTAATAATACCTAAATCGATTAAGTAAGAAATCGGTCTTAAATATCCAGAATATCGACCCTGTTTGAATAGACTCAAATTATCTCTTTATGTGTTTAACAAAATCTTTGTGTTCGCTGCGATACAATTCTATTTCCGAAAGGTTCTTAAAATAATCAAAGGTAATTTTCATGCCTTCGGCTCTTTCAACTTTCGGTTCCCAATGCAATAATTTTTTTGCCAAACTAATGTCTGGCTGACGTTGCATTGGATCATCAATGGGTAAGGCCTGGTAAATTACCTTTTGATCAGTTTCCGTAAGTTTGATGATTTCTTCTGCAAAATCCCTGATACTTATTTCATGAGGATTTCCGATGTTAACAGGATAGGAATAATCACTGAACAGCAATCTGAAAATTCCTTCTACTTGGTCATCGACATAGCAAAAAGATCGCGTTTGGGAGCCATCGCCAAATATGGTAATGTCTTCTCCTCTCAAGGCCTGTCCCATAAACGCTGGAATAACTCGTCCGTCATTCAGTCGCATTCGCGGACCATAGGTATTGAAAATACGAACAATTCGAGTCTCCAAGCCATGAAAACGGTGGTACGCCATGGTTATTGATTCTTGAAAACGTTTAGCTTCATCATAAACCCCTCTGGGGCCTATCGTGTTTACATTGCCATAATAATCCTCTGTTTGGGGATGTACTAATGGGTCGCCATAGACTTCAGAAGTAGAAGCAATTAACAATCTAGCGTTTTTTGCCTTGGCAAGTCCCAACAGGTTATGTGTACCCAAAGAACCAACCTTAAGTGTTTGTATTGGTATTTTTAAATAATCGATTGGACTAGCTGGTGAGGCAAAGTGTAAAATATAATCTAGCTCCCCGTCAATATTGATAAACTCTGTGACGTCGTGCTCAATAAAAAGAAAGTTGGGATGCATTGTCAAATGACTGATGTTTTTAGCATCGCCTGTGATAAAGTTGTCCATTCCAATGACTTCAAAACCTTCGTTTATAAAACGATCGCACAAATGTGAACCTAAAAATCCTGCTGCCCCTGTAATTAATACTTTTTCCATTACTCTTAAATCTTATAAATTAATGATCTTAAAATTGGGATATACCACTTCCAATACTGTAGTATATAAAACCGATTGATTCCATGTGGGATCTATTTAATAGGCCGCGCCCATCAAAAACAACTGCAGGTTTGTGCATGTTGTTGAAGATTTTTTTCCAATCATAGGACTTAAATTCATCCCATTCCGTAAGAATAGCGATACAATGTGACTGTTGGCATGCACTGTATGGGTCTTGTTCAACATTCAATAAACTCTTGTTTTCTTCAGACGGCCTTGAGTTCAAATATTCTAAATCCCTATAAATTTGATTGGAACTCACCTTTGGATCATAGACAGATATTTTCGCCTGTTCGTTAAGCAGGTGATCCGCAACCTTTATGGATGCTGATTCACGTGTGTCATTGGTGTCCTTTTTAAAAGCCCATCCAAGGAAAGTAATTTTCTTACCAGATACCGTATTATATAATGTACTTATAATTTGATTTGCAAACCTTTCTTTTTGATGGTCATTCATCAAGACAACCTGGTGCCAATAATCGGCAACTTCATCCAAGCCATAGGATTTTGCAATATATACCAGATTTAGTATGTCTTTTTGAAAGCAAGAACCACCAAAACCAACAGAAGCTTTTAAAAACTTGGATCCTATTCGGCTGTCCATGCCGATGGCTCGTGCCACTTCATTGACATCAGCTCCAGTTTTTTCGCAAATTTCTGACATAGCATTGATGGATGAAACACGCTGAGCCAAAAATGCATTTGCAGTGAGTTTGGACAATTCAGAAGACCAAACATTTGTTGTAAGAATCCGCTCTTTTGGTACCCAATTTGCATAAATATCCACAAGGGCTTTAACCGCCTTCTCACCATCCTGAGTGGTATCCCCACCAATCAAAACACGATCTGGTTTTATAAGGTCAGTCACTGCAGTTCCCTCAGCCAAAAATTCAGGATTAGAGAGGATTTCAAACTTTACATCATTACCTGTATGATCTAAAATGCTTTTGATGGCAGAAGCTGTTCGCACAGGAAGCGTTGACTTTTCAACTACAATTTTATTTTGTGTGGATACCCTTGCAATTTGTCGGGCACATAGTTCGATATATTTTAAGTCGGCCGCCATTCCTTTGCCTTTTCCATATGTTTTTGTGGGAGTGTTCACCGAGATAAAAATCATTTCGGCTTCATCAATGGCTTTATCGACTTCAGTGGAAAAGAATAGATTTTTGCCCCTCGCTTCTTTTACAATATTGTCGAGTCCCGGTTCGAAAACAGGGAGATTCTCATAATTGGTATCATTCCACGCTGCAATCCGAGCCTCATTCAGGTCAACAACAGTAACTTTAATATGTGGACATTGTTGTGCAATA
>JBDSFP010000465.1:0-3581 GCA_039919415.1 Aquaticitalea sp.
TCACGAATACTACTGATTTCGTCGTCTGTCCAATCTTGTACTTTGGTGCTTTCATCAACTTTAGCGGTTGCTAAAATCTGTTCTGCTCTACTTTTGCCTATCCCGTAAATATAGGTCAACGCGATAACGCCTCTTTTCTGTTTAGGTATATCTACACCTGCAATTCTTGCCATAATTAACCTTGTCTTTGTTTGAATCTAGGATTCTTTTTGTTAATGACGTAAAGTCTTCCTTTGCGACGTACCAATTTGCAATCGGCACTTCTTTTTTTAACTGATGTTCTTACTTTCATGATTATAATTCAATGTTCAAGGTTCAATATTCAAAGTTCAACTTTTCTACATTTTTCAAACTTTGAACTTTAAACTTTGAACTATTTAGTATCTATAGGTTATGCGAGCCTTTGATAAATCATAAGGGCTCATTTCCAATTTCACTTTGTCCCCTGGTAATAATTTGATGTAGTGCATGCGCATCTTACCAGAGATATGCGCAGTCACAATGTGACCATTTTCCAACTCCACACGGAACATCGCATTTGATAATGCTTCAATGATGGATCCGTCTTGTTCTATTGCTGATTGTTTTGCCATATAATTTTTAATATTAGTAATTCGACCATCCTTTAGCAAATATCTTGCCTAAATTTTAAAATGGCTTAATTACCAAATGCACTCTACCCTATGCTACTGCTTTCCTATTTTTACCGGTTTTCATTAATCCATCATAGTGCTTGTTCAACAAATAGGAATTTACCTGTTGCATGGTATCAATTGCAACTCCTACCAAAATCAGTAGCGACGTGCCACCAAAGAACAATGCCCAACCTTGTTGAGTTCCCATAACTCTGACCACAATTGCCGGGAATATAGCTATCAAGGCTAAAAATATAGACCCTGGCAAAGTAATTTGCGACATTATTTTATCCAAATATTCTGAAGTTTCCGTTCCAGGTCTGATACCAGGAATGAAACCACCACTGCGTTTTAAATCGTCTGCCATTTTGTTGGTTGGCACTGTAATCGCTGTATAGAAATAGGTAAAAACGATGATCAATAAAGCGAATAACAAATTATAATAAAATCCAAAAATATCAGAGAATTGAGCTTGCATCCATTGACCGACTTCACTTGTTCCAAATGATTTTCCAATTAAGCTTGGAACAAACATAATCGCTTGGGCAAAAATGATAGGCATAACTCCGGAAGCATTCAATTTTAATGGTAAAAATTGCCGTGATCCAAAAACGTTTTTCTCATAACCACCAGAAGCTGTACGTCTAGCATACTGAACAGCAATTTTACGAACTGCCATGATAAGCATGATAGAGCCAAGGATAACCAACATCCAAATGACCAATTCAATCAAAATCATCATCAAACCTCCATTACCTCCACCACTGACTCTGGAAGCCCAGTTTTGAACAAAGGCCGCGGGCATACGTGCGATGATACCAACCATGATCAATAAGGAAATACCATTACCAATTCCTTTGTCCGTAATTTTTTCACCTAACCACATCGCGAACACTGTTCCTGTTACCAAAATAATTACTGACGAAACATAAAACATTGTTCCAGTACCCAATAAGAATGCACTGTTTGGAATTCCTAAAGCAGGTAAACTAGCCAAATAACCAGGGGCTTGAACTAAACAAATACCAATGGTCAACCAGCGCGTTATCTGATTGATTTTTTTACGACCACTCTCTCCATCTTTTTGTAGCTTTTGCAGATAAGGAATTGCAATTCCCATCAACTGAACCACAATAGAGGCAGAAATGTAAGGCATAATGCCTAATGCAAAAACAGAGGCTTTGGCAAACGCCCCACCGGTAAATGCATTAAGTAAGCCTAATAATCCAGAATCTGTACTATTGGTCAAACCTCCAAGTTGTGTGGCATCAATACCTGGTAAGGTAACTTGAGCCCCAAAACGATACACTAAAAGTAGACCAAGCGTCAGCAAGATCCGATCTTTCAGTTCAGTTATCTTCCAAACATTTTTTAAAGTCTCTATAATTTTCATTCTATAAATAATCTTATAAAGTTACAGCTTCTCCTCCTGCAGCTTCAATCGCAGCTTTTGCTGAAGCAGTAAATTTATGAGCAGTTACTTTTAGTTTTGATTTCAATTCTCCACGTCCAAGAATCTTGACCATTTCGTTTTTGGTCGCCATCCCTAAATCCATGAGTGTATTAAAATCTACTGCACCCTTAATTTTTTTGTCATCTACCAACTGTTGTAAGGTATCTAGATTGACACCTTGATACTCAACTCGATTGATATTTGTAAATCCAAATTTTGGCACACGTCTTTGAAGTGGCATTTGGCCACCTTCAAAACCTACTTTTTTAGAATAACCAGAACGGGATTTTTGTCCTTTGTGACCTTTTGTTGCGGTACCACCTTTTCCAGAACCTTGTCCACGACCTATTCTTTTGCCTGAATTTTTTACTGACCCTTCAGCCGGTTTTAAATTGTGTAATTCCATTACTTATTTTGTATTATTTTGCTTCCTCAACGGAAACTAAATGTTGTACCTTATTTATCATTCCAAGAATACTTGGCGTATTATCGTGCACTACCGTTTGGTTCATTTTTCGCAAGCCCAAAGAATCCATTGTTCTTTTTTGGGTTGCAGTGCGGTTGATATCACTTCTTACTTTTGTTACTTTAATCTTTGCCATTATTGTATCGATTAACCGTTAAATACTTTCTCAAGTGAAATACCTCTTTCTTTAGCAACAGAACCAGCATCTCTCAACTGCAACAAAGCATCGAAAGTCGCTTTTACCACGTTGTGAGGATTTGAAGATCCTTGGGATTTTGATAATACATCGTGTATACCAACTGCTTCCAAAACTGTTCTTACAGCTCCACCAGCGATAACACCAGTACCTTCAGCAGCTGGAATGATGTTCACTCTTGCTCCACCAAATTTACCTTTTTGTTCGTGTGGCAAAGTTTTCTTTTTAAGCGGGATTCTTACCAAATTTTTCTTGGCATCTTCAATCGCTTTAGCAATTGCAGTGGCAACATCTTTCGATTTTCCCAAACCATGCCCTACTACACCATCTTCGTTTCCGACCACTACGATAGCGGAAAATCCAAATGCTCTACCTCCTTTAGTCACCTTGGTAACTCTTTGTACTCCTACCAATCGGTCTTTAAGTTCCAATCCACTTGGTTTTACTAACTCTGCGTTTTTATATTTTTGATACATAATGTCTTAGAATTTTAGTCCGCCTTCTCTTGCGCCTTCTGCCAATGATTTAACTCTTCCATGATATTGATAACCACCTCTGTCGAATGCGATGCTCTCCACACCTGCCTTTAAAGCTCTTTCAGCAACAGATTTTCCTACCAATGTAGCGATTTCTGATTTTGTGCCTTTGGCAGAACTGATGTCCTTGTCTCTTGAAGATGCAGCACTAATGGTTTTACCAGTTACATCATCCACAACTTGTGCATAAATTTCTTTATTGCTTCTGAAAACAGCCAAACGTGGTCTCGTTTCAGTTCCTGAAACAACCTTACGGATTCTGCTTTTAATTCTTAATCTTTTTTGATTTTTTGTC
>JBDSFP010000103.1:0-5964 GCA_039919415.1 Aquaticitalea sp.
TATATTAATGAAGGCATTCAAATAAAAGAATTTTAAATTTGCAATAAACTTTACAAACCCATGTACGGAAAACTCAAACAACACTTGCAAAATGAACTCCATAACATTAAGGAAGATGGTCTATATAAGGAAGAGCGTATCATTACATCTGCCCAAGGAGCGGAAATCACCCTCAATACTGGCGAAACGGTTCTTAATTTTTGTGCCAACAATTATTTGGGACTGTCTTCACATCCAGACATCGTACAAGCCGCAAAGGACACCATGGATACACACGGTTTTGGAATGTCGTCAGTACGTTTTATTTGCGGTACGCAAGACATCCATAAAACCTTGGAGCAAAAAATCGCAGAATTTTACGGCACCGAGGATACCATATTATATGCCGCTGCTTTCGATGCCAATGGAGGTGTTTTTGAACCCTTGCTTGGTGAAGAGGATGCCATTATTTCAGACTCGCTTAACCATGCGTCCATAATTGATGGTGTTCGATTGTGCAAGGCAGCACGCTATCGATTTCAAAATAGCAACATGAAGGATTTGGAAGAGCAGCTCATCGCGGCCAATGACAGAGGATCTCGATTTAAAGTCATCGTTACCGATGGTGTCTTTTCAATGGACGGTGTTGTTGCTTCTTTGGACAAAATCTGTGATTTGGCCGATAAATATGACGCCTTGGTAATGATAGACGAATGTCATGCTGCTGGTTTTATAGGCCAAACAGGTCGTGGCACCTTGGAAGAAAAAGGGGTAATGGGGCGGATTGATATCATCACAGGAACTTTGGGAAAAGCCCTAGGTGGCGCCATGGGAGGTTACACGACAGGCAAAAAGGAAATTATCGAAATGCTACGTCAACGATCACGGCCGTATTTATTTTCAAACTCTTTGGCGCCAGCCATCGTAGGAGCATCCATTAAAGTTTTTGATATGTTGACTAATGATACTTCCTTGCGCGATACCTTGGAAGAAAATACGAAATATTTCAAAAATGGTTTGAAAAGGGCTGGGTTTGACATTATAGAGGGTGATTCAGCCATTGTTCCAGTCATGTTATATGATGCAAAATTATCGCAAACCATGGCAAAAATGCTGCTAAAAGAAGGGATTTATGTAATTGGATTTTTCTTTCCCGTTGTTCCAAAGGAAAAGGCGAGAATTCGGGTTCAATTATCTGCTGCTCACACAAAAGCACATTTGGATAAAGCAATTTTGGCCTTCACGAAAGTTGGCAAAGCACTTGAAATAATTTAAAATCATTCCAAAAACGCATATTTTAGGGCAAAGTATCAATATTTTTATATATTTGTCTTTGTTAATATAATTTAACAACTTACTTTTGTTTACAATTAACACTTAAAAATTAAATTATTAGAATATGAAAAATCTTAGCAGATTATTTATTGCAACGTTGCTATTATTAAGCTTCAGCAACGCTAATGCACAAGATGAGAACAATCCTTGGGCCATTGGAGTTGGTGTCAATGCGGTTGATTTTTACCCTGTTGGAGAAAATGCGCCATTAGGTACTTACTTTGACGAGTATTTCAATGTCTCAGACCATTACAATTTTTTACCTTCTTTATCTTCAATTTCTGTTTCTAGATATTTGAGTGATGGATTTTCATTCATGGCAGCTGGAACAATCAATAAAATTGATAAAATTGGTGATTCATCGGCAGACGATTTGTCATACTATGCTGTAGATGGAACAATAAAATACAGCTTTAGAAATCTACTTAATGGTCCTGGAGGCTGGGCCGACCCATATTTAGGTGTTGGTGGTGGTTACACTTGGGTTGATGCTATTGGAGCTGGAACCCTAAATGGTACAGTTGGTTTAAACATCTGGCTCTCTGAAAACATAGGTATAACCGTCCAATCAGCTTACAAACATTCATTTGAAGATTATTTAGCTAAGCATTTTCAACACACTGTAGGTCTAACCATTCAATTTGGTGGAAAAGATACTGATGGTGATGGTATATATGATAAAGATGATGCTTGTCCAGAAGTTCCTGGTTTAGCAGCTTTCAACGGCTGTCCAGATTCTGATGGTGATGGTATAGAAGATGCAAAAGATGATTGTCCTAATGAAGCTGGTTTAGCTGAATTCAATGGATGTCCTGATACTGATGGTGACGGTGTTCCAGATAACAAAGATGCTTGTCCAACTGTGGCTGGTCTAAAAACTTTAGCAGGTTGTCCTGATGCTGATGGAGATGGCGTAGCTGATAAAGATGACGAATGTCCTAATGAGGCTGGTCCTGCTGAAAACAAAGGATGTCCTTGGAAAGATACTGATGGTGATGGTGTTTTAGACAAAGATGACAAATGTCCTAATGAAGTTGGAACTGTTGCTAACAACGGTTGCCCAGAAATTAAGCCTACTGTTGAGGTTATGAAACAATTGAACGAGTATGCTAGAACAATTTTATTTGATACTGGTAAAGCCACTTTCAAAAAAGAATCTATCCAGACATTGGAATCTATGCATAAAATATTCCACGAATATCCAAAAGCGGATTTCTTTATCGATGGTCATACTGACAGCGTAGGTTCAGATAAATCCAACAAATTGTTATCTGAAAGAAGAGCAAATGCAGTAAGGGATTGGTTAGTCGCCAACGGCATCGTTCAAGAAAGATTAACTGCTAGAGGATTTGGTGAAGAGAATCCTATCGATGATAACAAAACTGCTGGTGGAAGAACCAATAACAGACGTGTTGAAGTAAAACTTAAAGAATAAGTTATCAAAAATAAATAAGTGTAAAACGCCCCGAATTTCGGGGCGTTTTTTATTTTTATACCATGACTGGTTTTATCGAGGACGTTATTGCTGATTTGCAAAAAAAAGATGTTGATTTCTCTCAACTCATTTTTATATTACCAAACAAGAGAGCAGGAGTCTTTTTGACACATCATCTCTCCAAATCCCTGAATAAAACCATCTTTGCCCCAAAAATAATTTCTATTGAAGAATTTGTCGAGACCATTTCAAGTTTAAAATATACCACCAACATTGAACTGCTTTTTGAGTTTTACGATGTTTATGTAAAAATCACATCCAAAGAGCAAATCGAGCCGTTTGATTCATTTTCAAAATGGGCACAGATACTGTTGCAGGATTTTAATGAAATGGATCGATATCTCATTCCAACAGATTCTGTTTTCGACTATCTAAAAGCTATTAAAGATTTAAATCATTGGTCGGTGGCCGATCCACAAACGGAGTCCGTTAAAAATTATCTATCCTTTTGGAGTCGTTTGAAAACCTACTATCATCAATTTAAAAAACAACTCATTTCCAAAAAGAAAGGATATCAAGGATTGGTTTACAGAGAAGCAGTAGAATGCATCGAAAGTTATATAGCATCATATAATCAAAGTAAACATGTCTTTGTTGGGTTCAATGCTCTGAACAAGGCGGAAGAAATCATTATTCAGGAATTGTTACAGCAAGATTTGGCATGTATCTATTGGGATATTGATAGCGTCTTCATGGACAATAGCATCCATGATGCTGGGCACTTCATGCGTGCCCACAAAGCGAAATGGTCTTATTTTGATAATCATCAATTCCGTTGGATTACTTCCTTTTATCAAACAGAAAAGCACATTGAAATCATTGGGACGCCAAAAAATGTGGGTCAGGTAAAATATATTGGCGAATTACTAGATCAACTTCAAAAAAAGGGGAATAGTATTCAAAATACTGCTGTAGTTCTAGGTGATGAAAATCTGTTGATGCCATTGTTGAATAGCATTCCTAAAGGAATCGATGCCATTAATATAACCATGGGCTTGCCCTTGAGGTTGGTGCCTTTGGCCTCGCTGTTTGAAGAATTGTTTGGGCTTCATAAAAATTGGTCCAAAACATTTTATTATAAAGATGTAGAGACCATTATTTCACATCAATATATCAAACCTTTATTTGGGAGTATGAATGGAAATGTGGTAGACAAAATCCTGGAACATATCAAGAAAAATAATTTGGTGTATCTAACGTTTGAAAAATTGAAAGAACTTGCCGAAACAAAAAGCGAAATCATACATTTTATATTTGATTCTTGGCAAAACAATGCTGACAGGGCAATTTTGCAATGCTCAAAACTCATTTTGTTGCTCAAAGAATTTCTTACAATAGAAAGGTCTAAAAATCTATTGGCATTGGAATATTTGTATCGTTTTAATGAAATCTTCAACGAACTCCATTTTTTAAACCAAAAATACCACTACATAGATAGCATCAGAACTTTATCAAGCCTTTACAAAGAGCTTCTGAACAGTGAGACTCTCGATTTTAAAGGAGAGCCATTACAAGGTCTGCAAATCATGGGCATGTTGGAATCTCGCGTGCTCGATTTTGAAACCGTTATCATTTCTTCTGTAAACGAAGGCATTCTTCCTGCGGGAAAAAGCAACAATTCCTTTATTCCATTTGATGTTAAATTGGAAAATGGATTGCCAACTTACAAGGAAAAAGACGCTGTATATACCTATCACTTTTACAGATTGTTGCAACGTGCCAAGAACATTTACATTATTTACAATACCGAACCGGATGTTCTCAATGGTGGTGAAAAAAGTCGATTCATTACCCAAATGATAATTGAAAAAATTCATCCAATTCTACAATATATGGTGTCTCCAAAAGTACCATCATTAAACCCAACACTTAAAACAATTCAAAAAACCGATGATGTTGTTCAAAGATTAAAAGAAATGGCATTAAAAGGTTTTTCCCCTTCCTCCTTGACCAATTATATCCGAAATCCTATTGATTTTTATTATGAAAAGGTTTTGGATATTAAAGGCAATGAAGAGGTCGAAGAAACCGTTGCTGCCAATACCCTTGGAAATGTAATCCATGAATCTTTGGAGGAGTTTTATAAACCTTTAAGGAATATGTTTTTAACTGAATCTCATTTGGAAACTATGAAAGCCAACATTGACACCACTGTGGAGATGCATTTTAAATCGCATTACAGAGAGGGTGACATTAAAAAAGGTAAAAATCTCATCATATTTGAAATAGCGAAACGATATCTTCATAATTTTCTCAATACAGAAATAGAATCAATTAGGGAAGGAAACTGCATAAAAATCATCGATGTCGAAAGAGAAATCAAAATATCCATTGAAATCCCTGAACTGAACTTTCCAGTCTTTCTAAAAGGAACTGTTGATAGGATTGATGAAAGTAACGGCGTGAGACGGATCATTGATTATAAAACTGGAAGAGTTGAGCAAAACAAAGTGGAACTTGTCAATTGGGAAGATTTAACAACTGATTATGATAGATACAGCAAAAGCTTTCAGGTGTTGACCTATGCGTTTATGCTCAATGAAATTGAACCATTTCAACAGGCTGTCGAAGGTGGGATTATATCATTCAAGAATTTGCAAGGAGACCCATTTTTAAGATTTACCAAAAAAGACAAAGCGGGAAGAGGTGCAGATAAAGACCAACAGATTTCTCAACAGACATTGGATGACTTCGCAATCCAACTTAAGAATTTGATTCTGGAAATCTGCAATCCAACAATAGATTTTGTCGAAAAAACCATCCCATAAAAGAAAGGGTATTCATCTCAAAAACAAAACCCTTGTAAAATCAATTCTTACAAGGGTTCTTTGTGGAGAAGATGGGGCTCGAACCCACGACCTCTTGGCTGCCAGCCAAACGCTCTAGCCAACTGAGCTACATCCCCAAATTATTTTTTCTCCATCTACGACCTGCCGCAGACTTAAAATATTTCTCTCTCATTCTAGCGTCCATTCTAGTGGAATACTGTTCCGAGTAAATCAATTCCCAAGGAACGAATGCTTTCGTTGATTTTACAGAACTAGAATTATGTGAATTTAATCTTTCTTTAAAATCAGACGACAAACCTACGTAATAACGATAAAATTTAGAACTATAAATTATATAAACTACATACATTTTTCTAAATCCTAAAC
>JBDSFP010000484.1:0-8290 GCA_039919415.1 Aquaticitalea sp.
CAAACTTACATTTGCTTCATTAATACCCTCAAAAACTGGATAAAAATGAATGCAAACATTCAAATAAAGGAAATGCCAAAAATGGAGTTGGCGTACGTTTCAAGTGTCGGACATCAAAACATTGAAACAGCATATAAAAATTTGATGCGATGGGCAATCCCAAAGGGCTTACTTAACGAGCAATCAAAAATGGTTACAATTTATCACGACAGCTTTAAAGTTACGGAGGCGGATAAAGTAAGAATGAGCGCCTGCCTAGTCCTCAATGAACCGATAAAAAGGAATGGGGAATTGGGACAAACAACTATCGAAAAAAGCATATGCATTGTGGGTCATTTTGAAATTGGAGTTCACGAATTTGAAAAATCATGGACTGGTCTATTCATCTGGATGAATGAAAAAGGATATAAAAAATCCGACAGTAATCCCTTTGAACTATATCACAACAATTTCAATGAGCATCCAGAACGAAAAGCCATCGTTGACTTCTGCATACCAATTGAATAAAAATGGTCACTGTATTTTGGACTCGGTGGCTGATTCTTTAAGCGACCTGTATTATGCAATGTCGAAATAATCGGTCTTATATCTGTTTTCAAAAATTAAACAATTATTTAACAGCAATCAAACACCTTATTCATAGATGGTTTCAAGATTTTTTATATTTTTGGAACAGTAATTGTAAATCTACCTTCAAGAATAAAACGTAAAGGTATTGAATGCGTTTACAATCACTCAAAATCATGAAAAATATCCTACTTATAATCTTTGCAATTTTTAGCTTCCAAATGTCCTTCTCCCAAAAGGAACAAGCGTTTCAAGGTGGCGAGTGGTTCAAGTTCGAAATGAGCTACAGCAATTGGTTGAAAGCAGGAAATGCTACATTGAGTGTTGATGAGACCATATATGATGGAAATCCAGTCTATCATGTGGTTGGAAAAGGATGGACCACGGGAGCCATTAAATGGTTTTTTAAGGTCAAAGACCGCTATGAAACCTATTTTGATAAAACAACAGGGCTTCCCTATAAAGCCATCAGGGATATTGACGAAGGAGGTCATATGAAGGACGAAGAAACCGAGTTTGACCATTATACCAATAAAGCCTACGTTAACAACAAAAAACATAAAACGCAGAAAAATTTTGCCACTGAAAAGGATGTACAGGATATGGTGTCTGCCTTTTACTATTTAAGAAACAATTACAACACCAATACCATTAAAGAAGGCGAGATTGTAACTCTCAATATGTTTTTTGATGAAGAAAATTATAAATTTAAATTAAAATTCTTGGGTCGGGAAACCATAGACACTAATTTTGGCAAAGTGAAAACACTTAAATTCAGGCCATATGTGATGGCTGGCCGTGTTTTTAAAGAAGAAGAAAGTTTAACCTTATGGGTAAGTGCAGACGATAATAAAATACCTTTAAAGATCAAAGCGGATTTGAGAGTTGGTTCTTTGCAGGCCAATTTAGAGGCTTTTAAAGGATTAAAACATTCATTCCAAATACAATTTGATTAACACGCATGCCGGACAAACCAGATTTTGACCCCATTTTAGCCGAACTTCAACAGAAGTTCAAATCAATTGACCAAGATACCCAAACACATCTCGAAGGCTTGCTCTACAGTAAGCCAATTACCTATTGGGATTATATTCAAACCGATGCCTTGTTGAACCTTCAAATTCAGCGCACCACTTTACCTGATGAAATGGTATTCATTGCCTATCATCAAATCAATGAATTGCTCTTCAAGATGATTCTTTGGGAAATTTCTCAAGTGGCACATAAGGATAATTTAGACGTCGTGTTTTTTGAAAGCAAACTGATGCGTATCAGTCGCTATTTTGATATGTTGACCACCTCTTTCAATATTATGAGAGAAGGGATGGATGTGGAGCAGTACATGAAATTCCGAACTACCTTGACTCCGGCAAGTGGCTTTCAAAGTGCCCAATATCGCTTGATTGAATTTGCTTCTACGGAATTGATCAATTTGATTGATTATCGTTTCCGAACAAATATCAATCGGGACACCCCATATAATCATGCTTTTGAGCATTTATATTGGCAAGCCGCAGGAAAAGATTACGAAAGTGGCAAAAAATCCAGACTTTTGATTAATTTTGAAAATCGATATAAGGACGAGTTTCTCCGATTTATGGAAGAATACAACAGCAAAAATCTGTGGACCCGTTTTAAAGAGTTGCCTAAAGAAGACCAACAAGATGCTGATTTGGTCAAAGCCATGCGGCATTATGACTATACTGTTAACATTATTTGGGTCATGGCGCATTACAACGCTGCCAAACATTATATAGACAGCGGCACTAAAAAAGTGGAGGCTACTGGCGGAAGTGAATGGAAAAAATATATGCACCCAAAATACCAACGACGCATTTTTTTCCCAGAACTATGGACTCAAGAAGAGTTGGAGAATTGGGGAACAAACATTTAACAACCTAACTAAACTGTTACATGAAGCAAATAAAATTATTAATAGCACTTTTAATTTCCATCGCTTTTTTTTCTTGCAAAAAAGACAAACCAACTGAAGTCCCTAAAGATTTACAGGCTTTTGTAGAACCGGCGGAAGTGATTGAATTTGGATTTAATCTCAACGACTATTTCGTGAAGCGCGATACCATCAAGAATGGCGATAGTTTCGGTACCATCTTGGAGCGTAACAATATTGGCTATCCACAGATTTATAATATTGCCGAAAATGCCAAAGATTCCTTCGATATCAGAAAACTGCAGATTGGGAAACCATATACCCTATTATGTTCCAAAGATTCCCTTCAAACCCCGGAATGTTTTATCTACCAGCCCAACAGTATCGATTATGTAGTCATTAAGTTTGCCGACTCCATTATGACTTATAAAGAAAGCAAACCCGTAACTGTCGTTACCAAAGAAGCATCGGGAGAGATTCATAATTCACTTTCACAAACCATGGATGCTCAAGATTTGCCACAACAATTAATCAATGACATGTCAGATATTTATGCCTGGACCATCAACTTCTTTAAGGTACAACCTGGCGACAAATTCAAGATCATTTACAAAGAGCGCTACATAGAAGACAATATTTATGTGGGTTTGGAAAGTATTGAAGCGGCCTACTTTCAGCATAAAGGTGAAGATTTTTATGCCTTCGGATTTAAAACCGACAGTATTCAAAAAGACTTTTCCTATTTTGATGAAAGATCCAAAAGCCTAAAGCGTGCCTTTCTGAAAGCACCTGTTCAGTTTAGCAGGATTTCTTCACGCTACAATCTCAATCGTCGCATCGCCTATTATGGATATGCCTTGCGTCCGCATAAAGGGACTGATTTTGCGGCACCGATTGGAACTCCAATTTTGGCAACTGCCAACGGTACTGTCATTGAATCCACTCAAAAAGGTGGCAATGGAAAATATGTTAAAATCAAACACAATGACACTTATACAACACAATATCTTCACATGAAACGGCAAGCCGTTAAAAAAGGACAGTATGTAAAACAAGGTGATGTGATTGGTTATGTTGGAATGACAGGTAATTCAGGAGGTCCACATGTTTGCTACCGTTTTTGGAAAAATGGACAACAGGTGGATCCTTTAAAGGAAAAATTGCCAACTGCCGAAAGCATTCCTGATGCTCTTAAGGAGAATTATCAACTGTATATTGAACCGTTAAAAATTCAGTTAGATAAAATCCCTTTTAAAGAAGGAAAGAAGAAGCCAGTTAATTCCGAAGAGAATCTGATCAGTCAAGTCAATTAATGGCATTATAATCAATTGTCCAAAACCGCAAAGTCTTGGAGATTCTTAAAATCTTATTCTAATGGCTACAAGAATATTAGGATGTCAAATTGGTTTTCTCAAGACCAAAATCGAGCAAATAAAATGACCATTCAACAAATATTTCATGTGAGTTTTTCGCTCATTTTAACTGTTTAGCTATAATCAGTTTGATGTGAAGATTGAAAAACTTCCTGCCGATCTTATCAAAAAATAAATTGGTTTAGCATACAACTGAAAATCAGTATTTGTTGACGATATTTGATTAATCCACAAGAAATTAACATAATTTTTGTTAAAAACTTTTGAAAAGTTTGATAGTTTCCTTGGCCAAATAAATCGAAAAGTTGTAAATTCTGCTCGTAAAAAATTCTTAATGTTTAGTTAATGTTTAATCTAAATTAAGCCCTAATTTTGCAAAAAAATTTATTGACTAACAAATAATTCCAATGAAAAAAACAACTAAAACTTTATTGTCCATGGCGGCTTTGTTGCTTACCACAATCGTTATGGCTCAAAGCACAATCACTGGTAAAATTTTGGGTTCTGATTTGAATGGACCACTTCCAGGCGCCAATGTCATCGAAAAGGGAACCACCAATGGTACCACCACCGATTTTGATGGTAATTTTAAATTGACAACAAATTCTACGAACGGAGAAATTATTATCACGTATGTTGGCTATTTTAAAATGACTTTCCCTTTTTCTGGAAATCAAGATTTGGGAACGATTACTTTAAACCCTAGCGAAGTGGGGTTACAGGAAGTTCAAATTATTGCATCCGTTGCAGTGGACAGAAAAACACCAGTTGCCGTATCGACCATTAAATCAGCCGAGATTGCATTAAAATTAGGAACACAGGAATTTCCTGAAATTTTAAAATCCACTCCAGGTATCTACGTCACCAAAACAGGAGGTGGCTTTGGAGATAGCGAGGTTAGATTGCGTGGTTTCAATTCAGAAAATGTGGCGGTCATGATTAATGGTGTGCCTGTTAACGACATGGAAAATGGTGTAGTTTACTGGAGTAATTGGGCTGGACTTGGAGGTGTTACAAGTTCTATGCAAGTGCAAAGAGGTCTTGGAGCGTCCAAAGTAGCAGTGCCTTCAGTTGGAGGAACAATTAATATCCTTACCAAAACAACGGATGTTGAAACTGGAGGTGATGTATTTACTACCGTTGGTAACGATGGTTATACCAAATTTGGAGCAACCTATTCTACTGGCTTATTGGATAACGGGTTTGCCGTTACCGTTTCTGGAGATAAAACGGATGGGAATGGATATGTTGATGGAACAGAGTTTAATGCCATTTCCTATTTTGTGAATATTTCCAAAGAAATCAATAGTAAACACAAATTGTCATTGACTGCATTTGGTGCAAAACAAAATCATGGACAACGTCAGAATAGCCACTTGATTGAAACTTTTAGAACCAGTGAAAGAGGCATTAAGTACAATTCCGATTGGGGTTACAAGCAAGGGCAAATAACCCATACTGAAGATAACTTTTACCACAAACCTCAAATATCATTGAACCATTATTGGACATTGAGTGACAAGACTTCCATATCAACTGCAGCTTATGTGTCTTTCGGATCAGGCGGCGGCGGCGGTTTCAGTGGCACCAATAAATTCAGATATAATGATGATAATTATAGAATAGGCACTTTAGGAACTGTTGATTTTGATAAAATTGTTGATGAAAACGAGGCTTTAGGCGTTGAAGGTTCAGAAACCATTTTAAGAGCCTCTCGAAATGATCACAAATGGTATGGCTTACTTTCAACTTTGAAAACAGATCTGTCCGATAATTTTGTTCTTTTGGGAGGATTGGATTACAGAGGTTACAAAGGCATTCACTTTACTGAAGTCACCGATTTGTTGGGAGGACGATATTATGCGGATCCTTCTAATAAAAACAACCCAAATAATCAAGCTCAGGTAGGAGATAAAATTTTATATGACAACGATGGCAAAGTAGGTTGGATTGGATTTTTTGGACAATTGGAATATTCGAAAGAAGAATTATCAGCATTCTTGTCTGCTTCGGCTTCTAATACCTCTTATCAGAGAGTTGATCGTTTTATATATTTGGATAGTGATCCATTACAAACGTCCGATAAATATAATTTCTTCGGCTATGGTGTAAAAGGAGGCGCTAATTACAATATTGATGACAACAATAATGTATTTGCAAATTTGGGTTATTTCGAAAAAGCACCTTATTTCAATTCTGTATTTGCCAATAGAAATAATACAGATGTCAATGCTGACGCTCCGAACCAAAAAATCACGAGTTTTGAGATTGGATACGGTTATAGAGGTGAAAAACTATCTGCTAACTTTAACGTCTACCATACCACATGGAAGGATAAAACTCAATTTGCAAGCTTCCAAGGGCAAGTACCCGGGACACGATTGTATGCCAATATTCTTGGTGTGAATGCGGTTCATAAAGGTGTCGAACTGGATTTTAACTATAAAGCTACTAATAAACTTTCCTTAACAGGTTTTGCCTCTATAGGAGATTGGAAATGGCAAAACAATGTCGAAAATGTCCCAATATTTGACGAATCGAATGTCCAGGTCCAGACAGTGAATATCTTTATTAAAGACCTGCATGTTGGTAACGCGGCCCAAACAACTTTTGGTTTGGGAACTCACTACAGGTTTTCTGAAAAAACTGTTTTTACCATAGATTACAATTATGCCGGTAATCTATATGCTAATTATGACCCTAGTAATCGCTCAACGCCTGGCCCAGATGCATGGGAGGTTCCAGCTTACGGATTATTTGACTCTGTGTTAAGTCACGGCTTTAAATTTGGTAGCTTTGATGCGGCCTTAACAGCTAGGATAAACAATGTGTTTGATACTGAATATATTGCTGATGCACAAGACGGTTCCAATTCCGACCAATATACATCGACAGTTTATTATGGTTTCGGAAGAACCTTTAGCATCGGAGCGAAACTTAAATTTTAAAAAAAAAGAATTATGAAAAAATTTATCTATTTATTCACAGTAATGGGTCTGATTCTCACGGGATGTAACCCATTGGAAGACATCAATAATGAGATTGACGCCATTCCGGCTGAACCTAACGTTGGCGTATTTGAGTACACTTTGACAGCCGACGATTATGCAACTTTAGATTTGAATTTTGGAAGCTTCAATTCTGAAGAAGATGCCAAAAATTTAATTCCTTCAATTTTGACTGATCTATATCCACTATATGGTTCAGGATCATCGGTTCTTGTAAATTACAATTTGTATGTTGGAGCTGCAGAAGGTGTAAGTGAATTGACGGGTGCTGATATTTACCAGTTGACCAATTCTGATTACGCTGCTACAGGGAGTGATGCTTTTGGATTCTATCCAAACATAAATGCAGCTTCAAAAATTCCAGATGTTTTGTCAAGTCAAATTGCAAATCCAACCGACGGACAGATTGTGCTTGCCAAGTATAAACAATATTTTGAAAATCCGGTAATAGGATTGGCAAATTTAGTGGAATACAACTTTGCTGGAAGTTTTGAGGGATGGAACATTGTTGAAGAATCTGGCGCTAATGACGTTTGGACGTCACAAACCGGTTATGTACAAGGCAATGGTTATTTTGGAGGCCAAGTCGCCAATGTGGAATGGTTGGTATCTCCATCCATTGATTTAACAGGAGACAGCAATTTGAAATTTCAAATTACCCAAGCCATTAAATATGCTGGGGATCTTTCCTTACTTAAAATATTGGTTTCTACGGATTATACTGGAGACACAGCAACGGCAACTTGGGATGAAATTACATTGTCAACCCCTGCTGGTATAGATACCTTAGACCCTTCTGAAGATTATGATTTTTCCGCTTATGATGGACAAATGATAAACATAGCCTTTAAATACGAATCCACGGATATGGATGCCGGAAGATGGAGAATCTCCAATTTGGCTATAAAAACTCTTGGAGCCTCGGGTGCAACCAATTCAAAAGGTGAATATTTTAGGTATACAGGAGGATCTTGGCAACGAGTAAACAACGCTTACTATTTAAGTTCAGCTGATTATGATTCCATGGGTACAGGTTCAGGTCAACCAGGTCAATACAATAACTTCAGTAGTTCACTTTCTCCAGGTAATTACCTACCTACGTTTTTAGGCATTACCTTTCCATACGCTCAAGAAGACGAACAATTATTTGTTATCTATGATTATTTCTCAAGTTCAAGTGGTGCACAAATAAGAGGTGATCAATATACTTTTATGAATGGTGTGTGGACACCCCATAAATCGACAATTATGACATCATTGAAGTTTGGAAATGTTGATGGTGTTTGGGTGCCAGACAATACAATCCGTTACACTTTAATGGGATCGGACTATACTTATATATCCACTCAATACGCGAGTGTTGATGGGTTTGCCGCTGCTGCAGCAAGTACTGCCAATTATGGCAACTTCGATAGAAGAGCCAGCAATGCCGCATATTGGAGTGACGAAAT
>JBDSFP010000488.1:0-3256 GCA_039919415.1 Aquaticitalea sp.
TTTGTCGGGGTGGCAGGATTCGAACCTGCGACCTCCGCGTCCCAAACGCGGCGCGATAACCGGGCTACGCTACACCCCGAACTTGGTTATCAAACTATTGCGGAGAGAGTGGGATTCGAACCCACGCGACAGTTACCCGTCGACAGTTTAGCAAACTGCTCCATTAACCACTCTGGCATCCCTCCAATATTTAAAGAACGTTACTTTATTGCGGATGCAAATGTAAGTTTTCATTATAAAGCACACAACAATTTATTTAATTTTTATCGGTAGTGCTTCACTATAATTTTAAACCTTTAATTAACAGCTGGATTTCTAACTGAAGTGGTGTCTTTTTAAATAGACAATTCATAATCCAAAGCGTCATTACGAGTAGCAATCCCAAATTATCCTTCCCAGGACCAAAGCATCATGCGACGAAGCAATCTCTAAAAATAAACCTCAAAACACAAATATTAATATTTTCAAATGATTGCTTTGTGCCTCGCATTGACAATAAAAGAAAGTAATGGGGAACAAGCAAGCCTGTATCGATTTCAATATGTTCTCAATAACATTTAAGCTTTAAACCTCGTGTTACCCACTTCCCACTTTCAGCCTCACCATTTAAGATTCAACTAGTTATGAGTCTCAAGTCAAAATACTATCTATGAATTTATTATAATTGATAGAATTTTCTATCTTTACAGCGTTATGATCGTTTTAAGCAAGGAAATATTACATGCTTTGCATCACACCTAATGATGCTTTTTGAAGTATGTTTTTGTTTATTATCGCGAAATTAAAACGAGATATAGCACCCTAAATTTACCTATATATGAAAAACTTACTCACATTGCTATGGGTTAGCTGTGTCTTTTGTTCTACAACCCTTGCCCAAACCATGGAGGGCACGTATTCCAACACTTGGGAGAACTCGGCCGGTGCTTCACTCACCTATACACTGACTCTAAAACCTAACGGTACTTTTCTATTTGAATCCTATCGTATCTATGAAACAGCAGATCCTTCTAAATTTGTCGCGGTTAAAGGCACTTGGGCACAAAACGATCGGCTTTTAACTCTTAATACTGAGACTTCAGCGGGAGATGATGAGTTAGTAAAAAACTTAAACAGTACTCAAGCAAGGTTAGAAGAATACTCACCTAGACACATTCAATATGGCAAGATAAAGCCTTCTTTAAAGTTTTATGAATCTGAAGTGTTTTATGCTAAGGGCATGAAGCTTGAAAAAGAGTCCAACGATTCCTTCACATCCACAGACGTTCGCACAGCCTTTCTGAACGAAGATGATAATTAAAGGTGTTTATATTAGATACTTTCAAATAAAACACCTTTAAGTTGGAAGTTTATTTTGTGTTCACAATTTTATTTTGGATGCTATATATCGGCATCCCTCGCCAAAGTCACAGAATCCGGTTCTTTCCCTAAATCATGGTCCAATTTATACAACGATTCATCCGTCGCTTTTGGTCCACCTGCTATTTTCAATCGATCCAATAGATCCATGACCAATTTTTCTTCCTCAATTTGTTCCTTAACGAGCCATTGTGCAAAATTGAAGGTGGCCCAATCCTTTTCTTCATGTGATAAATTTACGATATCATAAATCGCAGTGGTGTTGTCCACTTCATGTTTAAACGTTTTCTCAAAACAATCCTGTATGTTTTTTGGGTCTGCGGGAGGTGCTTTGATGGCATCGATTTTTGCAGTCCCACCGCGTTCAAGGATGTATTTTATGACTTTCATCATATGTTCCCGCTCTTCTTGGGAATGTCTAAAGAAATAATCGGAAATCCCTCCAAAACCTTGGCTATCTGCCCAACATCCGTAGGACACATATATCTGTGCAGCTTCTGCTTCCTTGGTCACTTGCCGATTTAAAATGGCTTCTACTTTTTTTGATAATCTGTTGGTATCCATACGTCTTATTTATCTGCTTAAAATTTGTCAATTATAGAAATCTAAAGATAAATAAGAAATTACAAAATTGTGGCTTTTATCACAAAAAAAATTATGCCATTAATAGAATTGCAGGAGAGGATTAGAAAATGTTTTCTATTAAATAGTGATACTGCCATGCCACTTCTTAAGTATATTATTTTAACTTTAAAGACGCAAAGTTTAAAAACCATGTTGGAAACAGAGGTAATGCCCAATCGAGATAATTTTGTTTTAGCAGAACCTGTAGATGTGGTCCATGCATTTTGGATTGCTGGTGGAAGCTGTGACGGATGTTCTATTTCGGCCGTAGGTGCGACATCACCATCAGTTGAAAATTTGCTCAATGGTACGATTCCTGGAGCAGCTAAAGTCATATTACATCATCCGGTGCTGGCTGTCAATGCTGGCGAGGCCTTCATGCATCCTTTCCGCCTAGCGGCAAAAGGAGAGCTCGGGGCGCCCTTTGTGGTGCTTTGTGAAGGGTCTATCATGGACGAAAGTTTGGCAGCAGCGACAGGTGGTTATTGGTCAGGTTTGGGTGCTGATGAGGACGAAAATGGTGATTCTCAACCAATAGCCTCTTCCAGTTGGATTACAAGAATGTCCGATTATGCAGCGGCAGTCATTGCTGTGGGCACTTGTGCCACTTGGGGCGGCGTACCAGCTGCAGCGAATAACCCCACGAATGCAGCAAGTGTGATGGATCTGTTGGGTGAAGATTACAGAAGTATTTTGGGTTTGCCAGTGATCAATATCCCCGGTTGTGCACCACAAGGCGATAACATTATGGAAACCATCGCTGCGGTATTATTGTTTCTTAATGGACATGCACCTTTACCAGAGTTTGACGAATTGGGTCGCCCGCAATGGCTTTTTGAAGAAACAGTACATCGTGGATGTACACGTGCAGGCTTTTATGAAGAAGGTACTTTTGCAGAAGAATATGGAGACAAGGAATGTTTGGTCGAGGTCGGATGCTGGGGACCAGTAGTACAGTGCAACATCAACAAACGTGGGGCATTGAACCATGTTGGTGGGTGTATGAATGTTGGTGCTCCATGTATTGGTTGCACCATGCCAGGCTTTCCGGACGCCTTTGCACCATTTTATAAAACACCACCTGGAACCATTGTTTCGTCAAATGTGTCTAGAGCTACAGGTTCGGTGATTCGAAATCTACGGGAAATGTCTATGGCATATCTCAATAGAACAACAAGATGGAATGAACAAGGACACGTCCCTTCGGGATGGGGTCATGTCGCCGAACAGAGTCCATTGCGCAAGGTGGTGCATTATATGTATCAAAAAATTC
>JBDSFP010000494.1:0-6579 GCA_039919415.1 Aquaticitalea sp.
TTAAAGAATATCAAAATATTGACTGACTTAAATTCAATTTAATGTTGAATAATCCTATAGAATATTGAAAAATCCACAATATACAAGCTAAAAAAATGTATTTAATGTATATTTGTAATAACTTATAAAACCATAATTATGATTAAAAACTATCTTTTTTTATTCTTGATATTCTTCGGAATGTCAATTGTTTGCGAGGCACAAGTCTCGGGAGTTGTATTAGATGACTCCAGTCAACCTATTCCAGGTGTATCGATTGTTATTAAAAACACCACCACGGGAGTCACTACCGATTTTGATGGAAAATATTCCATCAATGCTATGGTTGGTGATGTTTTGGTATTTTCGTATGTAGGGTTTGATACTCAGCAGTTAGCTGTTACAGGACCTACATTGAATGTAAAAATGAAATCGGGCGTTGCCTTGGATGAGGTAGTCCTTTTGGGCTCAAGAGCTCCAGGTAGGGCTGCGATAGACAGCGCGGTACCTATTGATGTTATTGATGTAAGTGAATTGACAATCGCTGCACCGCAAGTCAATCTCAACCAGATCTTAAATTATGCAGCACCTTCATTTTCGTCTAATACTCAAACTATTTCTGATGGAACTGACCATATAGATCCAGCCTCGTTAAGAGGTTTAGGTCCTGATCAAGTTTTGGTTTTGATCAATGGGAAAAGGCGTCATAACTCTTCTTTGGTAAATGTCAATGGAACTTTTGGCAGAGGAAGTGTTGGTACCGATTTAAACGCAATACCTGCAGCGTCTATTAAAAGAATCGAAGTTTTACGTGATGGTGCCTCGGCGCAATATGGTAGTGATGCCATTGCAGGTGTCATCAATATTATTTTAAATGACAATGTGAACGAACTTACTCTAAATGTTACATCAGGTGCAAATTTTACTAAAAATGCAAATGATCAAACTGGTGGTGTAGATGGCGCAACGACGAATATCAGTGCTAATTATGGATTGCCGCTTGGAGAAAAAGGTGGTTTTATCAATTTTACAGGGGATTTTGATTATCGTGATGATTATAGCAGAATGAAAGAATGGGAAGGATCGATTTTTAACCTTTATAATACCGTTGAACGATTTGCAGGTAACGACGGCTATAATCTGTCCAATTTATTGGATGATAATGTCGATGATGTCAACTTTTATGCTGGTCAGGCAGGAATTATTCCACAGGGAAGTGCACTCTCCAAACCTGAATTACAAACTATATTGAAAGCTGATAATACCAGTGCAGAATTATCGGCAAGAGGATTTGAGCGCAGTGATTTTAATATGAGAGTAGGTCAATCCGCTGTAAGGGGTGGACGCTTTTTTGCCAATTTTTCTTTACCATTGGATGAGAATGGTACAGAGTTGTACTCTTTTGCAGGTATCAGTTCGCGAATAGGAAATTCGGCTGGGTTTTACAGACTTCCGAACCAAAGCAGAACCTATACACCAGCGTATATCAACGGTTTCTTGCCAGAAATCAATTCAAATATAAAAGACAAATCTGTCTCCGTTGGCATTAAAGGGAAACTATCCGATTGGAATGTGGATTTGAGCAACACCTATGGTATCAACTCCTTTTTATACACCATTGGCAATACGTTTAATGCATCGTTGCAAAATTCATCGCCCACAACATTTGATGCTGGAGGATTTAACTTCGCTCAGAATACAACCAATTTGGATATCTCGAAATTTTATGAGGATATTTTCAGTGGGTTGAACGTGGCTTTTGGTGCTGAATACCGTTTGGAGAATTATGAAATTCAAGCTGGGCAAGAATCCTCTTATGCACAATATACTGCAGAAGGACAGGTGATAACAGGGCTTCAAACGCCATCAAAGGACTTCTTTGGAGCTTCAAGACCTGGGGGATCTCAAGTGTTTCCGGGATTTAGCCCAAAAAACGAATTGTCAAGAGGTCGCAACAGTATCGCTGGTTATGCCGATTTTGAAGCTGATTTGACAGATTCTTTCTTATTGAGCTTTGCTACTCGTTTTGAAGACTATTCTGATTTTGGTTCTACAATCAATTTTAAGTTGGCAAGTTTATTTAAGGTCACTGACAATTTAAATCTTAGAGCAGCTGTCAATACAGGATTCAGAGCGCCTTCACTGCATCAGTTAAACTTTAATTCTACGTCAACAATTTTTGATAATGCGGGCAATCCACAAGAGGTAGGTACGTTTGCCAATGACAGCAGAGCTGCCAAATTATTGGGAATCCCTCAGCTTAAGGAAGAAACCTCAAAAAGTGTTAGTGTAGGTTTTACTGCAAAAATACCTGCTGCAAATATCAGTCTGACGGTAGATGGATATTTTATAGGAATTGATGACCGTGTTGTTTATACTGGCCAATTTGCACCAAAAAAGGATTCAAATGGAGTACCTATCGATCAAGCCAATGCAGAATTGGCTAACTTGTTAAGACAAGCCAATGCCACAGCAGCTTCGTTTTTTGCAAATGCCATAGATACCGAGTCGAAAGGTCTGGATCTCGTTGTAACCCATAAAGCAAATTTAACAGACAACATGCGCTTAAAATCCGATCTTTCTGCAACATTTTCCAAAACTAAAAAAGTCGGTGATATTCATGCTTCAAAAGTTTTGCAGGACGCTGGACAGGTAAATACCTATTTTCCTCAAGAAAACAGGGTATATCTTGAAGAAGCTGTACCAAGAACCAAAATCAACTTATCCAATTCATTGAGTTTCAACAAATGGAATGTGTTTTTAAGAAATGTTTATTTTGGAGAAGTGACCGAAGCAGTAGACAATATTCTGTTGCAACAAGTATTCTCAAGCAAAATTGTTACCGATTTGTCTGTGGGCTTTACAGCTTCAGAAAGTCTTACAGTTACCGTTGGAGCAAACAATTTATTGGATATCTATCCGGATAGAGCTGAACAAGATTTAGATCCAAATACGGATGGTAATCAAAACAATAGAAGTGACGGTCGATTTGATTGGTCAAGAAGAGCCCAACAGTTTGGTATTGGTGGACGTTTTTTATTCGCAAGATTGACTTTTAATCTAAAATAAAGTTCGTTCATATTTACAAAAATTGAGGCTACCTTTTTTGGTAGCCTTTTTTTATTATGCTTAATTTTGTCTCCATCTAATCAACTTCAATGTATAAATTAATTCTTCGTCCTTTCCTTTTTTGTTTTGACCCAGAAAAAGTGCATCATTTTACATTTTCAATGATTCGCTTTTTATGTCAAATTCCTGGAGTTAAGTCAATGTTTAGAAATTTTTATCAAGTTGAAGACAAACGATTGGAACGTCAATTGTTTGGTATGACTTTTAAAAATCCGGTTGGCTTGGCTGCAGGTTTTGATAAAGACGCAAAGCTTTACAATGAGTTGAGCAACTTTGGTTTCGGATTTATTGAAATTGGCACCTTGACCCCTAAACCTCAAGAAGGCAATACTAAAAAGCGTTTGTTCAGATTAAAAGCAGATAAAGCCATCATCAACCGAATGGGTTTTAATAATAGAGGTGTTGAAGAAGCAGTTTTAAGACTGAAAAGAAATAAAGGAGTTTTGATTGGTGGAAATATTGGAAAAAATAAAGTCACTCCAAACGAAGAAGCTGCTGAAGATTACAAGATTTGCTTCAATGCACTTTTCGATTATGTCGATTATTTTGTAGTGAATGTGAGTTCACCAAATACACCCAATTTGAGAGCGCTTCAGGAGAAAGAACCACTCACAAAACTCTTGAAAGATTTGCAAATTGAGAACGATAAGAAAACCACACGAAAGCCGATTCTCTTAAAAATTTCTCCAGATTTGACCAATGAGCAACTATTGGACATTATCGAAATTATTTCGGAAACTAAAATTGCTGGTGTGATAGCCACAAATACGACCATTTCACGTATAGGTTTACAAGATGGTAATAAATCGGAAGTTGGTGGTTTAAGTGGAAAACCATTGACCAATCGTTCTACGGAAGTCATTCGGTTTTTGGCAGAGAAAAGTAATAAATCATTCCCGATTATTGGAGTAGGTGGTATTCATTCCGCAAAAGAAGCCATCGATAAATTCGAAGCAGGCGCCGATTTGGTTCAACTTTACACAGGGTTTATTTACGAAGGCCCAAAATTGATAAAACAAATCAATAAGGCTTTACTAAATAAAAACTGATGGATAGCGACATTCTCATATCCTTTATAATTGCCACCTCAGTTTTGGCGATTTCCCCAGGCCCGGACAATATTTATGTGCTGATGCAAAGTTTGGTGCATGGCAAAAAATTTGGTATTGCCACCGTTTGCGGATTGATGACGGGCTGTTTGGTGCACACTACCTTGGTTGCTTTTGGCGTTTCGGCCTTGATCAGGGCAAATGATTCACTCTATTTTATCATTAAATTGTTTGGAGCATTGTATTTGCTGTATTTGGCCTTTAAAGTTTTTAGAAGTGATGGCGAATTGAGCACTGACAATAAGAATATTCCAAAGAAAACAACGGCACAATTGTTCAAACAAGGCTTTATTATGAATGTCTTGAATCCAAAAGTATCCATTTTCTTTTTGGCATTCTTTCCAGGATTTTTGTTCAGTAAAACTATGAATACCGTTGCACAATTTTATATTCTTGGTTTATTATTCATGTTGGTTTCATTTGTCATTTTTGGTAGCATTGCCATTCTCTCCGGAATGATTTCCGATTATATCAAAAAGCACCACCACGTTGGATTGGTCTTAAAATGGATGCAAATCGTCGTTTTTGTTGGCATTGCCATCTTCATTCTACTTTCTGGGAAATGAGTATTTAATATGATATTGAACACTGCATTAATTTTGTAAAAAGTAAAGACATCTTTCTTAAATGCTCATTGTGGGCATCAGAAAAATAATGGTATTTTTGAAGGAATAAACATGATGAATGTCTTCAACTATCAAAATTATTGAATGTCCACGGGATGCCATGCAAGGTATCAAGGATTTCATTCCTACTGAGAAGAAAGTGCAATACATTCAATCGTTGTTGAGAGTAGGATTTGATACCATCGATTTTGGCAGTTTTGTGTCGCCAAAAGCCATTCCCCAAATGGTTGATACCGCGGAAGTGTTGTCAAAGCTCGATTTGTCAAAAACTAAAAGCAATCTCTTGGCGATTATTGCCAATACAAGAGGCGCTGAAGAGGCTTCAATTCATAAAGAAATTAACTATTTAGGCTTTCCATTTTCGATTTCGGAGAATTTCCAGATGCGGAACACCCATAAAACGATTGCGCAATCTGTGGTGACCTTGAGCGAGATTATGGAAATAGCCGACATAACCAACAAAGAAGTCGTGGTCTATATTTCAATGGGATTTGGCAATCCTTATGGCGACCCTTGGAACGTGGACGTCGTTGGTGAATGGACAGAACGCTTGGCAAAAATGGGCGTGAAAATTCTGTCGTTGAGTGATACCGTTGGATCCTCAAATCCTGAAAACATCGATTATTTATTCTCTCATCTAATCCCAAAATATCCCCATATCGAATTTGGTGCACATTTGCACACCACACCTAATTTATGGCACGAAAAAGTGGATGCCGCTTACAAAGCTGGATGTCGACGTTTTGATGGCGCCATTCAAGGTTTTGGTGGCTGTCCCATGGCAAAGGACGAATTGACAGGCAACATGCCTACCGAAAAGTTACTCTCTTATTTTACTTCAAAGAAAAACAATGAATTGAATGCTTTGAGCTTTGAAAGCTCTTATAATGAAGCAACGAAGATTTTTACTGCTTATCATTGAGAATGATTTTCTTGGGGTAATTGAGATGCAATGAATTTAATATGTCATTGACGATTGACTAATTTGATTCACCCCTCATAGTTATGATATTCAGTTATTGTTAAATAATAACCGTCGGGGTCTCGTAATGAAAATTCCATTTTTCTTGAATTTGGGTTTAGGTGAATGTCTTCTTCGACAGGGTATCCTATTTTTTCAACATTTTTTCGTAGGAGGTTAATATCTCCAGTTTTATAGTATAGTATTAATCCATTACCAGGCGAAATGTTTGGATTTGCCATTGTTGGATGTTCGTGTTCTCCCCATTTATGAAGACAAATTAGAATTTCATCATTGTCGGAAGTTAACACTGCAAACTCATTCCCACCATGCATTCTTCTACAATCAAATATTGATTCATACCAATTCGAGCTGGCTTCTACGTCTTTTACGGCTATTATTGGGTCAATTTTGGTCATGGTCAACTTTTTTCTCAATACATATGTTATAAATATTTTAATTTTCTCCTTGTTGAGTATTGATATCTTGAATGCTTATAGTTGCTGATTGAAGACCTAATTTACGTAAAGATTCTATCAATAATATATCTGTTTTATATATAATATCATCAGTTAATTTGAACCTATCCAATTTTAACACTTTACAAAACCTTCATTTTCAAGACTTAAATTCGTCACTCAAAAACTTATTTAAAATAATTCTAAATAATATTTGCGAAATTAAAATCTCCTATTATTTTTGCATTCGAATTGATTCATACTATTTATAACAATTCTAAATAAAAATAACAACTAACCAAAAAATGAAAAAATTA
>JBDSFP010000500.1:0-5441 GCA_039919415.1 Aquaticitalea sp.
ACCCCTCTATTTGTCGATGAGTAACGGATATTTACTGTAAAATAGCCTAAAAAGGTTATTTAATACGTTGAAACACTTATCTGCTTGATTGTATGAAAGTTACTAAACTTTCAATTAATTCATTTGAAATAGGTCTAAGTGATTCGCTTTTCGATATGAATTTTCTCAGTCTGAGCCTAAAATTTTAAAAGTACATGATCCCTATTTGCAATCAGCTTGAACTTAGCTTTTTAATTTAAAAAGTTGCGAGCTTATTTTTTTATAAATGCAACTACGTCATTAATCAGTTCTTCCGAAACTTTTGCTGCATGATCATTATAGGACTTGGCATTTTCTTGATCGTCCCCTTCAATGATGAATAAGACATGGTTCATTTTATCAATGAGTTTCAACTCGGAATTTTTTGCGGCATCATTCAACAGTTTGGCTTCATCAACACTTACTTGTAAGTCTTTTGTGCCATTGACCACTAAAATCGGAACGTCCAGTTTTTTGATTTCTTCTACAGGATTGTACTGCATCCAATTGGAGATAAATGGCTGAACGTCCATATTAAATATGGACGTAAGTGCTGGTGGAAAATCGGTGGTGGTTTTGCCCTCTTTTAGAATTCCAAATATACGTTTGCTGTCTTCAGTAAACATAGGAGCAGTTTTTTGTATCTGTTCTATGATAACATTGTCAATGGTTTGACCTGCTCCAGACAAGGAAACAAATCCATCAGCTCTGTCTTTTGCCGCTAACAGCCCAATCAAACTACCTTGACTATGGCCAACAATATAAATCTTTTTGAATTCGTTATGTTTCTTGAAATAGTCAATAACATCTTTGGCATCATTTACGAAATCGTCAAATTTGATATTTGGATCGATGTTGTTCTGGCGTATTTGTTTTACAATTCGTTTGTCATATCTATAGGTCGCAATTCCATTGTTGGTCAAGGCGATCGCAAGTTTTTTGAGATTATTGGTCTTCATAAAATTTTGGTTCCCATCTCGATCAGTCGGTCCCGAGCCTGCGATGATGATGGCCAACGTAGTGGATCCATCGTTTGGCATAAGTAAGCTGCCATCAATAAATTTGGATGCTGGGATTTCTGTTTCTGTATAGGTCTTTTCTTGAGAAAAGCTCAATGTCGTGGAAAGAACCAATAAAATGGAAAATAAATACTTCATTTTTTACGAAAGGATTAAAGTTTAATAAAGATAAATTTTTTATGATAACGTTTTTAAGAGTGAACAAATTTTATGCATATTTCAATTTATTTTATTGAAAATGGATTACAAAAGTAATGTATTTCATCGATGAAATGCAGTATTTCAGCTGTAAATGTTAAAATATTATGTATTACATCGATTTAACGTGTATCTTGACGTTTAAATTGAATTATAATTTTATATTTGAAGTGTACTAAAATTGAGTTTTTAGTTCAATGGATTAATTAATTAATATTTGCATTATGTTGTTGACTTGGAGACCCCAAATCTGCAGTGTAAAACAAAAGCAAATTAGGAAAGTCGAGGTTGAGGGACCTCGACTTTTCCTTTTATAGTCCTAAAGGTCATGTTAATTCGTTGTCCAATCTCACGTTTGGTTTTTGGAATGTGATGGAGCCAAAAGTGTTGCATTTCCCCTTTCATAATCAACAAACTTCCGTTATCCAATAGCAATTTGTGTTTTTCGTCTTTAAGTGTTCTGTGTTTAAAATGAAAAACTCGCGGTTCACCAAAACTTAAGGACGCAATCATAGGATTTTTGCCCAATTCTTTTTCATTGTCCGCATGCCATCCATTGCTATCGCTGCCATTTCTGTATAAATTGAGCAAAACGCTCGTAAAATCATGGTTCGCCATTTTCTCGACATCATTTTTTACATGCAACATATCTTCCGTAAATTGATGAGGTATCATTTTAATGTTTGAATAACTATATGGGACCTCATTGTTGGCAAATAATGCCGTCAATCGTGGTTGTTTGTGTGTTTTTCCAAAGACGGTAATATCATCCTGTTGCCAGGGAATCGTTAACTTCAAAAACTGAAAATAACTGTTTGCTTTCTCCAAAGAATAGAAATTGGGAATATAAACCAACTTCGCATTTGGCATATTCATCACAGTTTTATTGGAAGCAAACAAATCCATATATTTATGTTTCCTAAATTAGCTCAAAGCGTATGATTTACAAAATAATAGTGCTCTTCTTCTTGGTATTGACAATCCTTCCACGATTGAAAACGGAATTGCCAGAGGGTTTTGTGTACGTCAAAACCATCATTCCTGATTTGGATGTGGAATTGAGATACCACACGAGCCATAATTTTGTTGGAGATACGATAACTGGTTACAAAGCCAATAAACTCATTTTGACCCTACGTACTGCTGAAGCATTAAAACAAGTGCAGGAGGAATTGGAAATTCAAAATTTGTGCCTCAAAGTATATGATGGATACAGACCACAACGCGCTGTCAATCATTTTGTGGATTGGGCAAGAAAGTTGGATGATACCATCAATAAACAGGAATTCTATCCAAAAGTTAAGAAACAGAATTTATTCGAAGAAGGTTATATCGCCTCCCATTCGGGACATAGTCGTGGCAGCACTTTGGATTTGACCATAACCGATGGCAACACAGGAATTCCGCTGGATATGGGAAGCCCCTACGATTTCTTTGGTCCGGAATCGTGGGTGGATTATGGAAGCATTACAAAAGCTCAAAAATCCAATCGGAAGTTGCTCCAAGAAGTCATGCAGAAATACAATTTCAGGAATTATGAGAATGAATGGTGGCATTTTACCTTGCGCTGGGAACCTTTTCCTGATACTTATTTTGATTTTGAGGTGGAGTGATTTTAAGGTTCGCTTAAGTTTTGTTTATAAAACTTAGCATATAACGAGATGCTTACTTTTGCTATCTCATGGAGCCAAATTTTTATGTTTGGTTTTAAAATAGGAATCGTTAAAATCAAATTGAAAAATTTGGTTATATTTTTAAATGAGCACGTACTTTTAGTTCAGCACCTCCTATCGATATTGTGCGTTAATATATTTATTGAGGAGATTGTTATTATTGATGTTTTTCATTTAATTTTCTTATCAATGCTTTGAAGCGGGGCTCATTCCGAAGAGAATCATAATCCCTATCTTGTTCAATCCATTCTTTATTTCCTTGACCTTTATCGATTGCTATTTCCAGTAAATTAATGGCTTTTTCCTTATTTCCATTCTTTGCAAAAAGACATGCCCCATTAAATATGGTAGATCCATCTTCAGGATATAACTCGAGTGCCTTGTTAATCCATTTTATAGCTTCCTCCTTTTCTCCGAAATCATAAAGTGAACTCGCTCCCAAAGAAAGGGCTCTTCTATCTATTGGATTAAGTTTTAATTGCTTCCTGACTCTAGTAAGCCCATCTCTCAGTACCTCTTGTGCTTCGTATTCACCAAGGATCTGTAATGATTGATAACGAAGAAGAACACTTTGAAAATCTTCCTGTCGAACTTCTGATGCTTTCAGATACATTTCAGCCGATTTTTCAATATTACCACGAGCAAAGCTGTACCTTCCATATCGATAATATGCCTCAAATGAGTTAGGATTTAGTCTAATTGCTTCCATAAATTCCTTTTCAGCTTCATCATATTTTTTACGTAATGAGAGAACAAATCCATAAGACGAATGACTTTCTGCCATATTTGGAGATAAAGAAAGAGCTATTGCGCTATGACTTTCTGCAAGTTCTAAATGAGTATTATCTCTTCCATGCCATTCATAGATTTGGGCAAGTACATCCGAAAGGCCAGCATGAGCGGGAGCATAATGAGGGTCAATTTTAATGGCCTTCTCAAAGAATATTTTCGATTCCCAGACATCAAATTGGTATAATAATTCAAGTCCTTTGAGATAATACTCATAGGCTTCAATCAATGTTTTCTGAGGCCGAATAATCTCTTTTTCATCGCTTGTTAAAAATCCTTTTAGTTCAGTAGCAACGTTTGAGGCAATATCTTCTTGGATAGAAAACACATCTTCAAGCTCGCGATCATAACGGTTTGTCCATAAATGGGACCCATCAGCAACGCTCAACAATTTGGCGATTATTCTCAACCTATTGCCAGATTTGCGCACACTTCCTTCTAAAAGCGTCGTCACATCAAGTGTCTTGCCAATTTCACGCACATCCATATTTTTCCCTTTAAAGGAAAACGCCGACGTTCGTGCAATAACGCGTAGATTACTTAACTGAGCAAGCGAATCAATTATCTCCTCGGTAATTCCATCACAGAAATATTCCTGATCGGGGTCCATACTCATATTTACAAAAGGAAGAACTGCAATACTTTTTCCTGATGATTCTTGTGCCAATGCCTTAATTGATATTTTTGAAGAATGTATTTTTTGATCTATAATTACTTCATAAATGCGTATCGGGGAAACTACATTCTTTAATATTTCTTGCTTTACAAATCTTGTTTCAATACCTTGCTTATTCGATATGTTATTATGAATCGCTTCAGAAATGTAGATACTCCCAGGAATTGATAAGGCCTGTATCCTTGAGGCGATATTAACACCATCTCCAAGAACATCTTCATTTTCAAATACCACTTCGCCCAGATGTATGCCGATTGTTAATTGAAGATCGGGTACAGCGTGACTTCCTTTCTGAATTCTAATTGCGGCATTAACGGAGTCCGAGACAGTATTGAAACTTGCCATCACTCCATCACCTAATTCCTTTATCCACCTTCCATTAAATTGTTCAATAATTTGTTTTTGTAATTCTCTGTTCTTATTAAGTAATCTGAAGGCTTTTTCTTCGTCACTACCCATTAATGCAGTATAACCTACAATATCGGTAAACATAATAGCAGCAAGTTGGCGAGATTGTGACATTTAATTCAGGTAGATTATTGTTAATATAAATTTTTTGTTAATTGAAAAATTGAGAGTTGCACAACTAAATGATATGAAATCTTTTGTACCTGCCGTTAACCGAAGTTAGGCTATTTTTCTGTCAAAGTCAAGTATTATAAAGATATCCACAAGACTATTAAATCAGCGCAAACCGTTATGATAAAACACAATTTCAGGAACTATGCCAATGAATGGTGGCACTTTACTTTGTGCTGGGAACCCTTTCCGGACACTTATTTTGATTTTGAGGTGGAGTGAGAGTTGATGAGTTCTTTTAACCGGCCGAACTTGGTGATGTGACTTATTTCAAGAACTAAACTTATTATGTGAATATCTTGTTTTCCGTCAGTTGTGTTGAAGTCAATCTTATTGTTGATTTTTCATTGTGAGCTATTTTCAATTTGTTATGATGATTTACTTTGCCAATGGCATCTTCTCTTCATAAATTATTTCTTTTTTGTAAAACCATCATCACTCCATTCTTCGCTGCCTACTCCATGATGTACGAAAAAAAGACCTTCAGGA
>JBDSFP010000043.1:0-5086 GCA_039919415.1 Aquaticitalea sp.
CATTGATGGCAATTCCTACGATGACAGCCACGCTTATTTTAGCACCAAAAGTGGTCAAGGAATTCCAAGATTACAGAAAACGATTTAAAAATAATACATATGAATGATACGAATAATGCCAAAGACTATTGGAAGGAAAATATCCGATATGTACTTATTTTATTGATTATATGGTTTATTATATCTTATGGTGCGGGCATCATTTTTAAAGATGCATTGGATTCCATAAAAATTGGAGGTTTTAAATTGGGATTTTGGTTTGCACAACAAGGCGCAATGTATGTCTTTGTGGTTCTTATTTTTGTGTATGTCAGACTGATGAATAAACTTGATAAAAAATATGGTTATGACGATTAACTTGATGGCATTGAAGCAATTGAATGTTCAAACATGGACGTATATTTTGGTGGGATTGTCATTTTTACTTTATATTGGGATTGCAATCTGGTCAAGAGCAAGATCTACTAAAGAGTTTTATATTGCTGGCGGCGGTGTTTCACCTTTGGCAAATGGAATGGCAACAGCTGCCGATTGGATGAGCGCCGCCTCTTTTATTTCCATGGCCGGAATCATATCTTTTGCAGGATATGATGGTGCTGTGTATTTAATGGGGTGGACAGGAGGCTATGTGCTTTTGGCATTATTATTAGCACCGTATTTACGGAAGTTTGGAAAGTTCACAGTACCGGATTTTATCGGAGACCGATACTATTCGAAAACAGCTCGCATGGTCGCCGTTTTCTGTGCTCTTATTATATCATTTACGTATGTCGCTGGTCAAATGAGAGGTGTCGGTATCGTTTTTTCCCGTTTTTTGGAAGTGGACATCAATACTGGGGTCATTATTGGAATGTTAATTGTCCTTTTTTATGCTGTTTTAGGTGGTATGAAAGGAATTACTTATACTCAAGTCGCACAGTATTGCGTACTTATATTTGCCTTTATGGTGCCTGCAATTTTTATTTCCATACAGATGACAGGAAACCCTATTCCCCAACTAGGATTCGGTAGTCAATTGGCAGACGGCTCGGGCACTTATTTACTTGATAAGTTGGATGGATTAAGCACACAACTGGGATTTGCGGAATATACGCAAGGCTCAAAATCTAAAATTGATGTGTTTGCAATTACATTGGCATTAATGGTTGGTACAGCTGGTTTGCCACACGTCATTGTTCGATTTTTTACAGTGAAACGGGTTAAGGATGCACGAAAATCCGCAGGTATAGCATTACTTTTAATTGTACTCTTATATTCCACGGCTCCTGCAGTCGCAGTATTTGCCAGAACTAATTTGATTGAAACGGTCTCCAATAAATCTTATTCTGAAGTGCCTCAATGGTTCAAAAAATGGGAGACGACAGGGCTTATCACATTTACTGACAAAAATAAAGATGGAAAGATTCAATATGTTGCGGATAAAACGCAAAATGAACTCATCATTGATAATGATATTATGGTGTTGGCAAATCCTGAGATTGCACGCTTACCCAATTGGGTCGTCGCTTTGGTAGCAGCAGGCGGATTGGCCGCTGCATTATCAACGGCAGCTGGATTGCTTTTGGTCATTTCATCTTCGGTGTCACATGATTTGATAAAAAAAATCGTCAAACCATCCATTTCCGAAAAGGGAGAATTGATCGCCGCACGTCTTTCAGCCGTTGGCGCTGTTTGTGTTGCAGGTTATTTTGGAATTAATCCTCCTGGATTTGTGGCGGCAGTGGTTGCATTGGCATTTGGTCTGGCAGCAGCCTCATTTTTCCCTGCCATTATTTTGGGCATTTTCTATAAGCGAATGAACAAGGAAGGTGCAATTGCAGGGATGATTGTTGGAATAACAGCGATGTTATTATACATGATTAAATATAAATTGGGCTGGTTTGATGCCGTATTACCTGATCAAAGTCAATGGTGGTTTGGAATTTCACCAGAAGGTTTTGGAACTATTGCAATGATTCTCAATTTTATAGTTTCAGTAACCATAATGAAATTTACTAAGTCACCACCACAAGAGGTACAGGATATGGTCGAAAACATTAGGATACCAAGTGGTGTTAATGATACTTTAAACCATTAGTAAAAAGAATTTTTAACAAATACAACAATTACAATCCAATGAGCAATTACCACATCAAAACCCTCGAAGAATACTTTCAAGTCTATCGCAAGTCGATTCGTGAACCAGAGAATTTTTGGGAAGAAATTGCGGAAGAACATTTTTTATGGCGCAAGAAATGGGATAAGGTTTTGAGCTGGGATTTCTCCAAACCAGAAATCAAATGGTTTGAAGGTGCGAGGCTCAATATTACCGAAAACTGCATAGATCGGCATTTGATTACACGTGGAGACCAGACCGCAATTTTGTTCGAGCCAAATAATCCTGACGAACCATCACAGCATATTACTTATAAACAATTGCACGAACGTGTCTGCAAAATGGCAAATGTCCTTAAAGATCAAGGCATCCAAAAAGGGGATAGAGTTTGTATCTATATTCCTATGATTCCTGAATTAGCTGTGGCTTTGTTGGCATGTGCTCGTATTGGCGCGATCCATAATGTTGTGTTTGCAGGCTTTTCAGCGAAAGCTTTGTCCACAAGAATTAATGACAGCGATTGCAAATTGGTCATGACTGCGGATGGTTCGTATCGTGGCGAAAAAACCATTGACCTCAAAGGGATTGTGGATGAAGCGCTCAAAGAGTGTCCAAAGGTCAAAACAGTTTTGGTAGTTCAGCGCATCAATTCGAATATTACCATGAAAAAAGGTCGCGATCAGTGGTTGCAACCCTTGTTAAATGAAGCATCAGGAGACTGCGAACCTGAAGTGATGGATGCCGAAGACCCATTGTTTATTCTATACACATCAGGCTCCACAGGAATGCCAAAAGGCATGTTACATACTACTGCTGGTTATATGGTATATGTTGCTTACACTTTTAAGAATGTTTTTCAATATAAGCAGAATGATATTTACTGGTGCACGGCTGACATTGGTTGGATTACAGGGCATAGTTACATTATTTATGGACCTTTGGCCAATGGTGCCACGACTGTATTGTTTGAAGGTGTGCCGCACTATCCCGATTTCGGGCGCTTCTGGAAAATCATTGAAAAACATAAAGTCAATCAATTTTATACAGCTCCAACGGCAATCCGTGCCTTGGCAAAACAAAATCTTTCGTTCGCTGAAAATGTCGATCTGTCTTCCTTAAAAGTTCTGGGAACCGTTGGCGAACCAATAAATGAGGAGGCTTGGCATTGGTACAACGATACGATTGGAAAACGCAAAAGACCGATTGTGGACACGTGGTGGCAAACTGAAACGGGAGGCATCATGATTTCTCCATTGCCCTTCATCACGCCTACAAAACCAACCTATGCGACCTTACCATTTTTAGGGATTCAACCCGTTTTGATGGATGAAACAGGCGAAGAGCTCAAAGGCAATCAGGTTGAAGGGCGTTTGTGCATACAATTTCCTTGGCCGAGTATGGCGCGAACCATTTGGGGCAACCATCAGAGGTATAAGGATACATATTTCTCCACCTTTAAAAACAAATACTTCACAGGCGATGGCGCTTTGCGTGATGAGGTCGGCTATTATCGCATCACAGATAGAGTGGATGATGTGATTATTGTTTCTGGCCATAATCTTGGCACAGGACCACTCGAAGATGCCATCAACGAACATCCAGCAGTCGCCGAAAGTGCCATTGTAGGCTTTCCCCATGACATCAAAGGGAATGCATTGTACGGCTATGTGACCTTAAAGGAATTTGGTGAAACCCGGAACCACGATAATCTCCAAAAGGAAATCAACCAACTCATCACCGAACGCATTGGAGCTTTTGCCAAACTTGATAAAATCCAGTTTACGGATGGCTTGCCTAAGACCCGTTCAGGGAAAATCATGAGGCGCATTTTGCGAAAAATAGCAGAGAAGGATACCTCAAATTTAGGGGATATTTCTACTTTGCTCAATCCGGAATGTGTTCAAGACATTATGGACAATGCACTGTAATACGATACTATCCGAAATGATCGCATAGCAATAACCCTCAAATTTCTTTACTTCTTTCCGGGCCCATTAATTTTAAGTTAGCAATCCAATCAATATGAACTCAAACATTTCAACCATCGAATACGAATCATAACATCGAGGAATGCATCTCTATTCGAATTTTATTTCTGAGATGTATTTGTTTCTGAACAATTAGTATTTGTTTAACTAAGAAATCACTCTACAATCGATAAATTCGTTCAAAAATTTTGCATGAAACAAATTCTTATTCTCTTCTTATTTTCCATTTTAATATCTGGCTGTGCCTCAAAAAAAATTACCGACATATCTTATAATTCCACTCCAGGAAAGAACAGTACTCAACCACCGTTGCTCAATGTTTTTAAACCCAAAGATCATTCTGATAAACGGTTTCCTGTAGTCATCTTCGTACATGGTGGCAATTGGAATGCAGGCAACAAGGATATTTATGGGTTTTTGGGTCGAAATTTTGCCAAAAACGATATTGTCACAGTCATTCCCAATTATACCTTAAGTCCAAATGCTGATTACGATACCATGGCAAAGCAACTCGCTGAAGCCTTGCGATGGACACAGACCCATATTGCGGACTACGGTGGAGATGCCCAACAGATTTATTTAATGGGTCATTCCGCTGGAGGCAATTTGATTGCCTTGATTGCAACCAATCCGAAATATCTCGAGGACGTAAGTGCAATAAAAGGCGTCATTCTTAACGATGCTGCCGGGTTGGACATGAAATCCTATTTGGAGCAATTTCCTCCAACTTCAGAGAACAATTATGACGTCACTTGGACGAAAAATACTGCACAATGGAAAGATGCATCTCCTGTTTATTTTTTAAATGAAAAAACACCACCTTTTCTAATTTATATTGGCGATAAAACATATCCTTCTATAAAATCACAGAATTCGACCTTTTTGGAAGCGCTCCATCAGTATCAACCAAAGATTCAACCCATTCATCTCAATAAAAAACATGTTCCGATGATGAGCCAATATTTTTTTCCTTGGAGCAAAAGGTATGATGAGATTGTGGATT
>JBDSFP010000109.1:0-9623 GCA_039919415.1 Aquaticitalea sp.
ATGGCTCTTCATATTATCGCCGACCAAAGCGATGATCGATAGATCTTTTTCAATAACGATTGCATCAATTTTCCGAAGGGAGATTTCATTCTCAAAAGTTGAATCTACAGCCAATCTTGCACGTTCCGCATCTTTTTCATCAATTCCAAAACAAATGGAATGTTCGGAAGAAGCTTGTGTAATCAAAATCACATTGATTTTTTCGGTCGCCAAAGTCTCAAACAAACGTTTTGAAAATCCAGGAATACCAATCATGCCACTGCCTTGAAGTGTCAACAAGGCAATATTGCTGATGTTGCTGATGCCTTTTGCAGGAGAGGTTTTTCCATTGGTTTTCTGGGAAATAATGGTACCTACAGATGCTGGATCCAACGTATTTTTAATATGAATCGGAATTTTCAAATCCAAAACAGGTTGGACAGTTGGTGGATACAACACTTTCGCTCCAAAGTGCGAGAGTTCCATGGCTTCTTGATACGACAAATATTCTATAGGATAGGCTTGCCTTACCAATTTCGGATTTGCTGTGTACATGCCGCTAACGTCTGTCCAAATTTCCAATTGATCCACAGTTAGGGCAGCTGCAACAATGGCAGCTGTGAAATCCGAACCACCACGACCCAAGGTTGTGATTTCTCCAAGAATCGATTTTGAAATAAATCCGGGAAGAATCGTGATTTGATGTTTAACAATTTTGAAGTAATTTCTAATGTTGGTATTTGTTAAACCGTAATTGACTTCTGCTTTGGTAAAGTTGGAATTTGTGACAATCAGATCTTGACTGTTTTTTAATTCAACATCCAAATTACGGCTCTGCATCGTTCGGGTTATGAGATAGGAGGAAAGCAGTTCGCCATAACTTAACAATTTGTCCGTGGTTTTTGGTGACAGTTCATTGATCAAATAAATACCGTCCAACAGACTTTTCAAGCCATTGAATTTCGATTCAACATGTTCAGAAATTGAGTTACTTTTATTGGGAATCAACTCATCCAGGATGTTGAGATGGATTGTTTTGATTTCCTTAAAAACAGATAGATAGGTTTCGTTTTTATTTTGTGCTAAAGTTCCAGCTTTCAATAATTTATCAGTAATGCCGCCAACGGCAGAAACGACACAGATTACACGCTCTTTTTTTGACTTTTCTCCGAGGATTTTGATGACCTTATTGATGTTTTCAGCGGATCCCACTGAAGTGCCTCCAAATTTTAATACTAACATAAGGATTGGTTATGAAATTTTAATGATGCAAATAAAATGAAAATAATGGAATGGACGAGGAAAAATATAGCTATTAACCCCAAAGGGTAGTAGTCGTAGTAATCACTGAGGTAATGCCTTCCAAAGAAATGGACGTTATGATAATAGTTATGGTTTGGTCTACATGCAACATATATTGTGCTAAAACTTCCAAATGTATTATTTTTACTTTTATAAACAAATTGAATACGTCCATTTTGTCGAATATCAAATATATGTGGATTTATTTAGGAATTTAATTTTTTTAGTACACGGCGAGTGTGAATTAATCAAAAACTATAAATGAAAATATTTTCCAAAGAACAAATTTATAAAGGCGACAAGATCACCGCCAAAAAACAGAAGATTTCGTCCACCGAATTGATGGAACGTGCGGGCATTCAAATTTTCAATTGGTTACATGCACGAATGGAAGGCGCTCAAGTGCCAATACATGTGTTTTGCGGGATTGGCAATAATGGAGGCGACGGTTTGGTCGTGGCCAGCCATTTGATAACGCATGGATACAATGTAAAAACCTATGTTGTAAATTGTAGTGAAAAGCGTACCAAGGACTTTTTGATCAATTATGAACGGATCAAGGAAACCACAAAAAAATGGCCGGAAATGCTCAATTGTGAAGCTGATTTTCCAGAGATTGGTGCTGATGACATTATTATCGATGCCGTTTTTGGTATTGGTTTGAATCGTCCGCCAAACGATTGGGTCAAAGACTTGTTCAAACATTTTAGGACTTCCAAAGCCTTTGTCTTGGCAATCGATTTGCCCTCTGGTTTATATGCTGATAAGGTGCCAAAGGATGAAAATGCTGTTGTCTGGGCCACACACACATTAAGTTTTGCCTCTCCCAAATTAGTGTTCTTTTTACCTCAAACTGCAAAATACACCCAACAATGGGAAATCTTGGATATCGGTCTCGATAAAGAATATCTGTCTACTACTGAGACAGAAGCAGAATTTCTCGGAAAACACGAAATGCTGGAACTCTATCAACCTCGCGAGCAATTCTCCAACAAAGGCGACTTTGGCCATACTTTGATCATAGGAGGCAGTTATGGAAAAATTGGTGCGGTCAACCTATCCAGCAGAGCAGCATTGTCTTCTGGCGCTGGATTGGTGACAGCTTTTGTTCCTAAATGTGGCTATGCTATTTTGCAGACGTCCTTTCCTGAAGCCATGGTTATTACTGATGAAAATGAAAAATTTATTACGACTATTCAATTTGATATTGAACCAACTTCAATTGGAATTGGTGTGGGAATGGGAACAGATGAAAAAACAGTTTCCGCTTTCAAAACCTTTTTAAAAAAGAACAAAAAACCTTTGGTTATCGACGCAGACGGAATCAATATTCTTTCAAAGGAAAATGCTTTGTTGAAGTTGTTGCCAAAACAAACGATTTTATCGCCACATCCCAAAGAATTGGAACGATTGATAGGGAAGTGGAAGGATGATTTTGATAAGTTGAAGAAAGTCAAGGAATTTTCAAAGACCCATAATTTAGTTGTAATCATAAAAGGAGCAAACACCATGACGGTTGATGATGATAAAATATATGTAAATTCCACAGGAAATCCAGGGTTGGCGACTGGTGGCACAGGCGATGTATTGACAGGTATTATTGCAGGATTATTATCGCAGGGTTATGAACCGTTAATATCAGCGGTTTTTGGTGTGTATCTTCATGGAAAATCTGCGGATATAGCTGCGAATGATTTTGGATTTCAAAGTATGATTGCAAGCCATGTCATTGACTATCTGGGCAAAGCTTATATGGATTTGTTTCTCAAACCCGAAATGCAACCACCAAAGAATGAAGAGGAGGTAGTTGAAGAACAAAAGCAGAAAGAAAAATAAAAATGCCTCTTCATTTTGGATTGAAAAGGCATTTGTTTGATAACTTATTTTAACCCAATTAGATGCCTTGCGCCTTAAACAAATCGAGCAATTTCGGATCTGATGGACGAGCTGCATCAGCATCCACAATATTTCCGTTTGGATCAATCAAGATAAATCGAGGTATTCCGTTGATTTTGTAATTTTTGACAAAGTCCGAATTCCAGTTATTGTCCGAAAACAATTGAATACCACCCATTTCCTTTTCGGCAATCATGGTTCTCCACTTCTCTTTGGCAACCTGCAAATCTCCACCACCGGAACGTCTTGCATCATCCACAGAAATACTCACGAACTGAATATTCTTTCCCGCAAAATCATCCTCCAATTTTTTCAAGGATGGAATTTCTTTTTTACATGGTCCGCACCAAGTAGCCCAAACATCAACATATACATACTTTCCTTTAAGATCGGATAATGAGGTAGTGCCTCCTTTATAATTTTCGTAACCTTTAAAAACAGGTGAAGCCATTCCTTTTGGAAATTCTTTTTTGAAAGCAATTTTATCGGCAAAATAATTTTTATAAGAATTCAGCATTGGCTCCAAGTCTTTTTTCATGCCATTGGTAATCATGGTGTCAATACCAATATTTGAATTATAAAAGTTAGTGAGTTCGCCTTTAATGGTTTCAAATCTAGAGTCCAAATTGGTTTCATCGACAGTATCTATATTTTCAAATAACTTTTCCTGTAATATATAATGTTGCGCCAAATATGTATTGTCTTCTGAACCATCTCCGGAGAATTTAATGGATTTATTGAATTGTTTTGCATCCAAATTAAACGTCACATCATCACCGTTTTTCAAAAATAGTCTTGAGGCTTCGCTGCCGTCATGTAACATATATAGGCCCGGTTCCACTTTTAAGGTGTCCTTGAAAGTTCCATCAGCATTCACTTTCATGACTTTGTGGTAAGCGTTTTGGTTGAGGATGACTAGGGAATCACTCGTAGGATTTGTGATTTTGCCGGACAAGGTGACATAATCTTTTGGTTTTTCTTCTTGTTTTTTGCATCCAACAATGGATATCGCAAGTAAAATAATCAGTAATTGTTTCATTGAATTGAATTTTTTAAGTTTTTCAAAAGTAAGATTTACTTCTTATTTTTTCATTAATTTCAATTATTATTAACATTTCTTGCATAGTCTATATGTAATGTGGAATTTTGAACCTTTAATTTATCAATATGTCAACTGTCCACAAGATATCTTCCCAACTATTGGAATTGAATACCATCAATGACCTCATTTTTCAGAATAGAAAAATTGAATTGTCAGATGCTTCAAAAAAGAAAATATTAAAATGTCGAGCCTATTTGGACAATCGTATGAGTAAACAGGAGGATCCCATTTATGGCATAAATACGGGATTTGGATCCTTATATAATGTGAAAATTTCTAAAGACAACCTCACGAAACTACAGGAAAATTTGGTAATGTCCCATGCTTGTGGGATGGGAGAAAGGGTTCCGAACGAGATTGTAAAACTTATGCTCTTGCTCAAAATCCAATCTTTAAGTTATGGACATAGTGGAGTACAATTGCAGACTGTGGAGCGTCTGATTGACTTTTACAATCATGACATCCTTCCTATTATTTATACACAAGGTTCTTTGGGAGCATCGGGAGATTTGGCACCTTTGGCGCATTTGGCCTTACCATTGTTGGGAAAGGGTAATGTTGAATTTCAGGGAAAAGTAATGGCTTCTGGAGACGTTTTGAAAAAATTCGATTGGAAACCTTTATTACTGCAGTCCAAAGAAGGTTTGGCATTATTGAACGGCACACAATTTATGAGTGCCTATGGCATCCATTTGATATTGAAATCTTATAAACTATGCTATCTGGCGGATTTAATAGGAAGCATATCATTGGATGCTTTTGATGGAAGAATAGAACCATTTGATGAATTGGTGCATTTGGTCCGGCCTCATTCAGGACAGATAAAAACTGCCGAACGTATCCGTGAGTTTTTGGATGGAAGTGAATTGATAATACAACAGAAGCAACATGTCCAAGATCCGTATTCCTTTAGATGTATGCCGCAAGTTCATGGCGCAACAAGGGATGCCTTGGATTATGTGCACAAGGTCTTTAACATTGAAATCAATTCGGTTACTGACAATCCAAATATTTTTGTGGAAGAAGATAAAATCATTTCGGGAGGTAACTTTCATGGACAACCATTGGCGTTGGCTTTAGATCATCTCAAGATTGCCATGGCAGAATTGGGAAATATTTCTGAACGCCGTATTTTTCAATTGGTTTCCGGATTGAGAGGTTTGCCAACTTTTTTGGTGGACAATCCTGGGCTCAATTCCGGTTTCATGATTCCACAATATACAGCTGCCAGCATTGTGAGTGCCAATAAGCAATTGGCAACACCAGCGAGTATCGATTCCATCGTGTCTTCAAATGGTCAAGAAGATCACGTTAGCATGGGAGCCAATGCCGCAACGCAAGCCTTTACCTTAATCAATAATGTGGAACGCATTCTATCTATTGAACTTTTAAATGCCACACAAGCCTTGCATTTCAGAAAACCTTTAAAATCTTCCCCTTTTATAGAGTCTTTTATAAAGTTGTATCGTCAGGACGTGAAATTTGTCAAACAAGACGAAATTTTGCATGATTTAATGGAAACAACAGTACAGTTCATAGATGTTTTTTGCATTGAAAATGAGTTGCTTTTCGATTAAAGTATCAATAAAAAATGGCATTCAAAATAGCAAAGCCTTTCTTCCAAAAGATTTAACATAACAATTCCGAATAGCGACATTTGTAAAGAATAATAAACTTCAGGTTACGTATAATTAGCTGTCCAAAATAGATGTGGCCCAAGCAACAGCTTCTTTAACAGTATCAAAAATCTCAAATGGTTTTTTAAAAAACAATTTTTCCACTTCGGCATTGCTTTTTGCTTTGAAATCCTTGGAGACTACTGCAAAACCTAGTAGATTTTCTATTTTTGCTGTTTCGAAATATATGGCTGGATCGACGGCATAGGAATGTAATCTATGCGTTATGTAGACGAAATTTTTATTCTTGAAATATGTCTCAGAAACATTCAACAATACTTGATTTTGGTCAGGCGTGACTGTAATGCCTTCATTCATAACAACTACCAGATAATTGTCATAAATATGCATCTCACAAAAGTCAAATTTCAACAAATCAATCATAAACTAAAATTACAAAATAGATGCATATGATCTTAAAAAAAACTCCTTTAATTTAAAGGAGTTTTTTGCAATTTATATTGAAAGATAATCAAGATTCGGTATGTTCTTCAGATTTTTCAATCTTAATGACAAGCTCCTCAGTTTTAGAGTCCAGATCCATTAAAATCTTATCGCCTTCATGAATATGAGCGGTGATAATTTCTTCCGCCAGAGCATCTTCAACATATTTCTGAATGGCCCGTTTTAAAGGTCTTGCCCCGTATTCTTTATCAAATCCTTTTTCAGCGATGTAATCTTTGGCTTTTGGTGTCAATTCCAGCGTATATCCCAAATCCTTGATGCGATCTATCAACTGCCCCAATTCAATGTCAATGATTTTGTTGATGTCTTCTTTTTCCAAAGCATTGAAGACCATAACGTCATCAATTCTGTTTAAAAACTCTGGTGCAAATGCTTTCTTAAGAGCATTTTCGATCACGCTTCGGGTATTGTCACTAGCCTGTGCTTCTTTTGCCGAGGTACCAAAACCGACACCTTGACCAAAATCCTTCAATTTGCGGGCGCCAATATTGGAAGTCATGATAATAATGGTATTTCTGAAATCAATCTTACGACCTAAACTATCTGTAATGTAGCCATCATCGAGCACCTGCAATAAGATATTAAAGACGTCTGGATGGGCTTTTTCAATTTCATCCAAAAGAATCACAGCATAAGGTTTGCGACGTATTTTTTCTGTCAATTGCCCACCTTCTTCATAGCCAACATATCCTGGAGGTGCGCCAACCAATCGCGAGATGGAGAATTTTTCCATGTATTCACTCATGTCGATTCTGACGAGAGCATCGTCACTATCAAAGAGTTGACGAGCCAATACTTTGGCCAGTTGCGTTTTGCCCACACCTGTCTGCCCTAAAAATATAAATGAACCGATTGGTTTGTTTGGATCTTTAAGTCCAGCGCGATTCCGTTGAATTGCTTTGACGACTTTGGCAACTGCTTCATCTTGACCAATCACTTTGCCTTTGATCAATTCAGGAAGTTTAGCGAGTTTGTTGCTTTCGGTTTGGGCAATTCTATTAACTGGAATTCCGGTCATCATGGAAACGACATCGGCGACATTGTCTTCCGTAACAATCTCACGGTGCATTTTGGATTCTTCTTCCCATTTTTCCTGAGCTATCGCCAACTCCTTTTCAATACGTTTTTCATCATCCCTTAATTTGGCAGCCTCTTCATATTTCTGTTTCTTGACAACTGTATTTTTTGTTTCCTTAACGTCTTCCAATTGTTGTTCCAAATCAACAATTTGTTTTGGAACTTCAATATTCGTAATGTGGACTCTCGATCCAGCTTCATCCAAAGCATCAATGGCCTTGTCTGGCAAGAATCGTTCGGACATATAGCGGTTCGTCAATTTCACACAGGCCAGAATGGCTTCATCTGTATATTCCACATTGTGATGCTCTTCGTATTTATCTTTTATATTATTGAGAATCTGAATGGTTTCCTCAACCGTAGTTGGTTCTACGATTACTTTTTGGAAACGACGCTCCAACGCACCATCTTTTTCAATATATTGTCGGTACTCGTCCAAGGTTGTGGCACCAATACATTGTATTTCGCCTCTTGCTAAGGCAGGTTTGAACATATTTGACGCATCCAAACTTCCTGTGGCACCACCCGCACCAACAATGGTGTGAATTTCGTCAATGAAGAGGATGATATCATCATTTTTTTCCAATTCGTTCATCACGGCTTTCATACGTTCTTCGAACTGGCCTCGATATTTTGTGCCAGCGACCAAACTTGCCAAATCCAAAGTGACGACCCGTTTATTGAATAGAATTCTTGAAACTTTTCGTTTGATGATTCGCAATGCCAATCCTTCTGCAATGGCAGATTTACCAACACCTGGTTCTCCAATCAATAATGGATTGTTCTTTTTACGTCTGCTCAAAATCTGAGAGACACGCTGTATTTCTTTTTCTCGCCCAACTACAGGATCTAACTTTCCTTCTTCAGCGAGCACTGTCAGATCCCTTCCGAAATTGTCCAAAACAGGTGTTTTGGATTTCTTGGTGGATTTAGCAGCGGATTGACTGAAAGGGTTCTGTTTGTCGTCGTCGTCATTGGAATCGTCATCCGAAAATGATTCAGCCTTAGGTGACTCCATAAAATCATCATCGTTAGTTATCATAGATTTGAATTGTTCTTTTACATTATCATAATCCACCTTCAATTTGTTGAGCAATTTGGTAGTGGGATCATTCTCGTTTCTCAAGATGCACAATAATAAATGTGCTGTATTTATTGAGGTACTCTGAAACAATTTTGCTTCTAGAAATGTTGTTTTCAGGGCACGTTCTGCCTGTCTTGTAAGATGTAGGTTCTTTTTTTCGTTGGATGTTGCCAAAATGGTAGGATTGGCAGGACTCAAGATTTCAACTTTTCGTCTTAAATGATTCAAGTCGATTTCCAGAGCGCTCAAAATATCAATAGCCTTGCCATTGCCATCGCGCAGCAAGCCAAGCATTAAATGTTCGGTGCCGATAAAGTCATGACCCAAACGCAGAGCTTCTTCTTTGCTGTACGCTATGACGTCTTTGACTCTTGGGGAAAAATTATCGTCCATAGTAAATTTCTTTCTGTATAAAAATAATAAAAACTACTGTAATAAGGCAAAAACTATACCTTAAATGTATTTATTATCGCTAATAGACAGAAAATCTTTCATAAATCAAAACATTTAACACCATACTTATTAAATATAATTTGTAAAACATTGTTAATAAAAAATTCCAAAATAGTGTATTTTAAAGTCGCTCCAACACTACGAAAAATCGTATCTTAGCACGCCCAAAGTCTCGGGATGAAAACCTACTAAAAATTAATTAAATTTATATATGGCAGAAGGAGAAAAAGTAATCCCAATCAATATTGAAGATGAAATGAAATCGGCCTACATTGACTATTCAATGTCGGTCATTGTGTCACGTGCATTACCGGATGTGAGAGATGGTTTGAAACCTGTTCACAGACGGGTATTGTTCGGTATGCACGAATTGGGAGTGCGGTCGAATACAGCACATAAAAAATCCGCCAGAATCGTTGGTGAAGTACTTGGTAAGTACCATCCACATGGTGATACCTCGGTATATGATGCCATGGTGCGTATGGCACAAGAATGGAGTTTGAGATATATGCTTGTAGATGGACAGGGAAATTTTGGCTCCATCGATGGTGACAGTCCTGCGGCAATGCGTTATACGGAAGCACGTATG
>JBDSFP010000110.1:0-4932 GCA_039919415.1 Aquaticitalea sp.
CAGAGGAAATCCTTTTTGGGCTTTTTCTGCCCAAAAAGATTGGAACGGAAAGCGGGATAAAGCTCCAAATAAAAATTCTACAACGGAATATTTCCGTGCTTTCTATTTGGCAAAACCACCACTTTATTTTCCAACATACTGAATGCTTTAATCAATTTACGTCGAGTATCACTAGGAATTATGATTTCATCCACGAAACCACGCTGGGCTGCAATGTAAGGATTTGCGAAAAGATTTGCGTACTCCGCCTCCTTTTCAAGAAGCTTTTGAGCAGGATCTTCGGCTTCACCAATTTCCTTTTTAAAGATAATTTCACTCGCACCTTTGGCACCCATAACCGCAATTTCGGCACTTGGCCAAGCAAAGTTGAGGTCCGCACCAATATGTTTGGAGTTCATCACATCATAGGCGCCACCATACGCTTTTCGGGTAATGATTGTCACTCTGGGAACGGTTGCTTCGCTCAAGGCATACAATAACTTCGCACCATTTACGATAATGCCTCGCCATTCCTGATCGGTTCCGGGAAGAAAACCTGGCACATCCACCAAAACTAACAGAGGAATATTAAAACAATCGCAAAACCTTGTGAAACGCGCTGCTTTTTTGGAACTGTTCACATCCAGTACGCCAGCCAAAAACATGGGTTGATTGGCAATAATCCCAACACTTCGTCCACCGATTCTTGAAAAACCAACAAGGATGTTCTCTGCAAAGTCTTTATGGATTTCATAAAAGCTATCGACATCGATAATCCCTTTGATAACCGTGTGCATATCGTAAGGTTTATTGGCACTGTCGGGAATGATTGTGGAAAGATCTTCACGAACTTCATCCTTCAACTCAAACGGAAGATTCTTCGGTGCTTCCTGATTGTTTTGGGGAAGATAACTCAACAATTTTTTTAGATTTTCCAAGCATTCAATATCATTGGATGAGGTCACATGCGCCACACCAGATTTGGATGCGTGCGTACTTGCACCTCCCAATTCTTCAGAGGTCACGGTTTCGTTTGTCACGGTTTTGACCACATTTGGACCCGTTACGAACATATAACTTGTGCCTTCCACCATCATCGTAAAATCGGTCATGGCTGGGGAATAGACGGCACCACCTGCACAAGGCCCCATGATCGCTGAAATCTGTGGAATCACTCCTGAAGCCTGAACATTCCGATAAAAAATATCGGCATAACCTCCCAATGAACGCACGCCTTCTTGAATACGCGCACCGCCAGAATCATTCAGACCAATCATCGGAGCGCCAACTTTCACTGCCAAATCCATGACCTTGCAAATCTTTTCGGCATGGGTTTCGGAAAGAGCACCACCAAACACCGTAAAATCCTGTGCAAAAATATAGACCAATCTACCATTGACAGTTCCGTAACCTGTGATGACGCCGTCTCCATAATATTTTTCCTTATCCATGCCAAAATCAGTCGTTCTATGTGTGACCAAAATGCCAATTTCTTCAAATGAACCGTCATCCAAAAGATAATCAACTCGTTCACGGGCGGTCAGTTTCTTTTTGGCGTGCTGCTTGTCTATGCGATGTTGTCCACCACCAAGGTGGGCTTTGGATAGTTTTTTATTTAGATTGTCTATTTTTTCTTGCATGTTTTTTCTTTTAATAAGTCAATTTCAATTCAACTGCAATTTTAATTGATTGGTAAACGAAGCATTTTTTGATCAGCCAGATACGTTTTCAAAGCAATCATTGCAGCAATCCTCGCTTCCACTTCCTGTTGCTGTTTCAATGCTTCTGGAGAATAATATTCTTTAACGAAATGCGTATTGAAATTCCCTGAACGAAATGCTTCATGTTCAAAAACAAAGGTGCCAAAAGGCAAGGTAGTCTGCACACCTTCCACATGGTAGTTACGAATCGCTTCCAGCATCAATTCTATGGCTTCTTCGCGAGTGTTTCCGTAGGTAATCAATTTGGCCAGCATCGGATCGTAATAAATGGGAATGTCCATGCCTTCCTCAAAACCATTGTCCACACGAATGTTTTTCCCAAAAGGCAATTGATACACCTCCAAATGGCCAACACTTGGCAGAAAATCATTCAACGGATCTTCAGCATAGACACGTAATTCCATCGCATGGCCTCTAATCTTTAAATCTTGCTGTTTGATAGGAAGAACTTCGCCGCGAGCCACTTGTATTTGTAGTTCCACCAAATCCACACCACTTATCATTTCTGTCACAGGATGTTCCACCTGAAGGCGTGTGTTCATTTCCAAGAAATAAAAATTGTGCTTGTCATCCAAAAGAAATTCCACTGTTCCCGCACCCAAATAATCACAGGATTTAGCGACCTTGATGGCTGCATCTCCCATTTTTGCGCGCAATTCGGGAGTCAATACACTCGAAGGAGCCTCCTCGACCACTTTCTGGTGACGACGTTGGATACTGCATTCGCGCTCAAACAAATGGATAACATTCCCATGTGCGTCTGCCATGATCTGGATTTCGATATGTCGCGGAGAAGACACATATTTTTCAATAAACACAGAACCATCGCCAAAAGCTGAGGTTGCCTCACTGATGGCGCGATTCATTTGCGATTCAAATTCTGATTCTTTCTCGACCACACGCATTCCTTTCCCGCCACCTCCAGCAGACGCTTTAATAAGAATGGGAAATCCAATCTCCTTGGCTATTTTTTTAGCTTCCAAAATATCAGTAATGGCATTTTCACTTCCGGGAACCATGGGAATATCGTAAGCCTTCACAGCTTCTTTGGCTGCCAATTTGCTTCCCATAATTTTGATGGCCTTTGATTTTGGACCAATAAAAGTGATGTTGTTTTGTTCGCAAGCAACAGCAAATTCCGCATTTTCACTTAAAAACCCATAGCCAGGATGAATGGCATCAACCTTCAATCGCTTCGCAACTTCAATGATTTTATCGCCTCGCAGATAGGACTGATTGGAAGGTGCTTCGCCGATGAGCACTGCTTCATCTGCCATTTTTACATGTGGGGAATGTCGATCGGCAGTGGAGTAGATAGCAACGGTTTTAATGCCCATCTTTTTGGCGGTTTTCATCACTCTGATCGCAATTTCACCTCTGTTTGCAATAAGTATTTTTTTCATAATTACAATTTACGAACCAGGAATCAAGACCGCTTCGCTTCCGGATTCAAGACTTCAAGAATTGTCCTTTTGTTTTGATTCTTGGCTCTCAAGTCTTTTTTCTATGCTCTCTTTTCTATTCTCGTATTATTCAAATTCAATCAACAACTGATTCTTATCTACGGCATTTCCTTTTTCCACAGCAATGGATTTGATAAGGCCTGCTCGTGGCGATAGAATGACGTTTTCCATTTTCATAGCTTCCAATATCAAAAGAGGATCATTTTCCTTCACTTCCTGTCCAACTTTCACTGTGATGTCCAAGATTAAACCTGGCATTGGCGCTTTGATTTCGTTCACTTTTTTATGTAAGCCAATTTCAAATCCAAGTTCTTTTATCATAGCATCCAATGGATTGCTTATGAGAATGTTGTAAGTGTTATTATTAACTATTACTTTATAGGTTCTTAAACTGAAATCTGCCTCAATGATTGCCGCAGTAAAGGATTGATTGTCTTGAAGAATATGGAATTTGGAATTGGATGTTTCTATGCTGTCAAAATTGGAAATGTCAGCTTCAGCAATGTCAAAATCGAAGGTGTTGTCAACATTCACTTTATAGGATTGGATCATTTAATGGTATTTAATTGAACTATAAAGATACAAAATTTATAGAATGTCATCTTTGGAAACTACCCGAAAATGAGAATTCATCTGATGTCGTTTAATGGCTTTTCTGGCCAAAATTATTCCTACGAAAAGCGCCAAAAGTGCACCAACCCAAAGGCCCGGGATAAAATCTATGAAAAGGAAAAAATCATAGGCACCATGAAATAGAGCGGCAAGTAATAAACCGGTAAGATTCCAAAGGGTCTTGTTTTTGGAGAATTTTGCTTTTCCCAGAAAATAACCCATTAAGATTGCAAAAGTGGCATGTGCTGGGACGGCCGTAAAAGCTCTGATGATGGCAGTTTCAAAGCCGCTTTGTAATACGTACATAATGTTTTCAGTGGCGGCAAATCCCATTGAAACCATCACTGCGTAAACGATTCCATCAAAAGGCTCGTTGAATTCCTCATGTGGCTGTGCATAATAACGTACAATGATGTACTTACTGAATTCCTCCGTGATACCAACCACAAAAAAGGCTTTGATGAATTGCTGGAAGACGCTGTAATTGTTATGTAAAGGCAACGGAATATCGATAATAACATAAAGCAGCGTGGTAACTATGATGCTGACGATGGCTCCCAAAAAAAAACTGAAAAGCAGTAAGTGTATTGGTTCCTTTTCATATTTATCCATGAGATAAATAAATATCAATACAAAAAGGATGGGAGCAATTGCAGAAAGGAGTAGCGTCATTGGAAATTAAAGTCAGGTTATTCTTTGTAAAATGGCATCAAATACCTTTTCGTAATAGGGTTTATTGCTTGGTATGAAATAATTATCAACACCAATATCGTCCAAAATTTCAAAAAATTCAACAGCTGAAATCAATTTTAGTGCTTCCACTTCGTCTTCGGCAGGTTTCATTGTTCCTTTGGCAAAATCCAGGTCAGAAATATAGGTATGATGGAATTCATTGTCGATAATCCCATTTTCATAGGTCTGAAAACATTCAAAAATCCCAATTTTATGCAGATTCTTTTTCTTGACCTTGAGATTGATTTCCTCATTTATTTCCCTTATAGCAGCCTTTTTTAGGGTTTCTCCAGCATCCACATGTCCGGCTACCGAAACATCCCAAAGCAATGGATGTAATTCTTTTTTTGCGGAACGTTGTGACAAGAGAATATTGCCATGCGCATCATAGAACCAAATATGAACGGTGTTATGATAATGGCCCT
>JBDSFP010000127.1:0-5532 GCA_039919415.1 Aquaticitalea sp.
AAACGAGCTGAAACCACTTATCATCCAGGAGAAAAACATCAATAACCTATGGAAAAATGAATACCATCAACCCAATAAAAACGTGCTTCAGCACCGTACAAAATTTAATGCAAGTCCATTAACGAAAATCCCGCGGGTTTCTATTCATTTTGTATTTGCCAAATATAGTGCTTTAACAACGCATCTGATTTTATACATAAGGTTTAAAGTTATGGGAAAAAAAACCTAGCAGTTTGAAATGCAAGAAGAAAATATTACCAAAATGGTTTAAAACCGACAGCAACTATCTAATTTATTCCAAAAACCAAAACGACCAATTTGAGCGTTCAAGATATTTTTATCAATCTTCAAAACGGTAGGTGTTATATTTATGAAACCGTCGAAATGTAAAAAATAAAACTACCGCCATCATCATGTATAAGCCATTGCTGGATCTGTGCACATCTGGAAAATTATTCCACCTCAAAAGTGTGTTAAGAAGTATTTTCCAGCGGAGTTTTGTACTTTTAATGGTTCGAGGTAATTTCCCAGTCTGCCGACATGCAGGCACAACGGATCATGCATTCAAAACATGTACAAGTTAAAAAACACAGAAAATGGAAAAGACAAACTATGGAATTGATGCACCAAAAGTTATAAGGAATTTGATAATTATTGGTTTTATAACTGGACTCCTTACCATTATATTTCCAATCATTAAAATCGGCGAGCTAGAAATCAATATTTCCGGATTCTTCTGGACGGGTATATCACTGGTTTTAGTGGGTATATTAATGATAATATATTCAAAATACGGCAAGTTCAAACATAGAGACCGAATCCTTAAGATGATCGATTGGAATGGAAAAGAAAACGTGCTGGACGTTGGAACTGGTTTGGGTTTGCTTATGATTGGAGCGGCTAAAAAATTGACTTCTGGGAAATCCTTTGGAATAGATATTTTCAATACTTATGATTTATCGAATAATTCCATTGAGCAAACAAAAACCAATGCCCAGCTTGAAAATGTTACCCAAAAAGTGGAAATCCTTAAAGAAAATATTCTTAAAACCACTTTTCAAGATGAATATTTTGATGTAGTACTCTCAAATTTATGCTTGCACAATTTGTACAAAAAAGAAGACAGAAGAATAGCTTGTTCCGAAATTCACAGAATTACAAAACCAAAAGGACAAATAATAATTTCAGATTATAAGAACATTAAAGAATATAAACGGACATTTATCAATCTTGGAATGGAGGTTCAAAAAGAAGGCCCCTATTTTTTCGACACCTTTCCACCATTGACAATTATTAAAGCTAAAAAGACCTGAGTAAGAAAGGCCAGAACATAAGCCGTGTGTAAGTCATTGCCGGGTCTGTGCCTATCAGTAAAATCCATTCAAGTTTAAATGCGCAGCAGTAGGGATTTTCCTGAGGAATTTTGTGCTTTCAACAAAAATAGGCGACAAATTAAGGCGTCGAATTTGACACCTGTAACAATTTACCATTGTAGAATTTATTCCCATTGAGCGCAAAGTCGAACATATAATTCGCCATTTCCAAAGCAGAGTTAGAAGCTTTATAGCCAGGGAAAGCCTCTTCCAGCATTTCGGTTTGAACCGCTCCCAAAGCCAGGACGTTAAATGAGATTCCAGTTTCCTTGTATTCTTCTGCCAACAATTCCATTAAGGTAATTATTGCAGCTTTGCTCGAACTGTAAGCCGCCAATCCTGGAAATTTCATACTCCCCTGAACGCCACCCATCGAACTGATAGAAATTACATGACTACCGCTTTGCATAAATGGAAGCACGATGCGTGTCAATTCGGCAACACCATAGACATTGATACGATAGACCTCGTCAAAATCGCTGCAAGTGGTCTTTGCAAATGGTTTGTTCAACAATTTGCCTGCATTGTTGATGAGGACATCCACCTGATGCCATTCTGTGGAAATATATTCCTCAACTTTTTTATAGGCTTCAGCGTCTCCCAAATCAAACGGAAACGCAGTTACATTCTTTAACTTCAACAACTTTACAGGAGTTTCATTTCGAGACAATGCCAATACCTGATGCCCTTGTTCGGCAAATAATTTGACCAATTCAAAGCCAATTCCCCTGCTTGTTCCTGTGATGATAACGTGTTTACTCATTCATCGAGATTTCTCGGGTTGGTGTAGTGCTCATTTTTTCAACAGCAGGAATCACTTTGTTGACCAGGCTCGCCATAAAGTCATAATCCATCTTGTCTGCTTCATCTCCAACTTCATGATAATAATCGAAATTGGTAAAATCAAAAGATGAAATGGTATGACTTGGTTCATTGAACACTTTAAAAAAGGAGTAGTTATCAGATCGATAAAACAATTGAAATTCTTTTGCTTTAGGAAGCAATCCTACCAAGGTCTGGTCCGAATATTCATTGATTTTTTGCGCCATATTGGATAATTCAAAACCAGTAATATAAGCAACATATTCTTTGTCTACCATTGGCACGCCAATCATCTCAATCTCAAGCATCGTATACAAATTTAAGTTTGAGGCTTTCAAATGTTCAGCCAATTTTTTGGAACCAACCAAACCAATTTCCTCCGCGGAAAATAGGGCAAAAATAATACTCCGTTTGTTCGTTTTCTTTTCAGCGAAATAACGCGACATCGCCAACACAGCACTCGTGCCAGAAGCATCATCATTGGCGCCATTGGCAATACTATCGTTGCCAACCTTTTTGCCAAACCCGATATGGTCGTAATGCGCGCCCAGAAGAATATATTCGTTTTTCAACGTTGGGTCTGTTCCTTCTACAACGCCAATGATATTATAAGCATCTTTTTCACCAACCTTAAAATTGTCACGATACGTTTCGAAATAGGGTTTCACTCCATACGCTTTAAACTTGTTTTCCAAATAGATTGCCGCCTTCTCGATACCCTTTGAACCCGTATCTCGTCCTTGCAATTCATCGGAAGCCAAATAACTGACGGTTTCCTTAAGTTCTTTGCTCGTTATGAAATGGGAATCAGAACTTTTCGTAACTGACATTTTAGGAATTTCCTTGATGTTTTCCTGTGGAGTCTCAACGATTTTCGTTTTACAACCTAGACAAATCAACAGGACAAAAATTATAAAGAAGTGTTTCATGGATATGTTTTTATAAGAGTTTAAAGATAAATAAACTTAACGCATCAAACCACATTTTTAATTAACTATCAATTTATTGAAATGGAATTTACTCGTCATTGATTAATAATAGATTAATAATCATTAACTTGTGTGAAAACTACCAACCATGCCAATTTACATGGATCGTCACGATGTCTCTGAAGCTGTCACAGCCGAAATTGTAGCACAATTGCATCATGAAGATTTAAAAATTCAGCATAAATATAATTGTAGAGGGCTTACCTACTGGTTCGATGACGTTCGGAAAACAGCATTCTGTTTAGTTGAGGCTCCAAATAAAGAAGCCATTAAATTGATGCATGACAAAGCCCATGGTGAAGTACCGCATCGCATAATTGAGGTTGATAATGCATTGGTAGAATCCTTTTTAGGCCGAATTGAAGATCCTAAAAAATCCCAAGATACCTCCTTAAATATAATAAATGACCCTGCTTTTCGTGTTTTGATGGTTATTGAAACCAGTAACTACTTAGATCGGTTGAAAGCGAATCAATTTACCATTTTCACTCAAAAATTTCACAACAGCGTCACAAAAAAATTAAAAAAGTTCAAAGGTAACATCGTAAAAAAAGATAACAACAATTATTTGGTTTCTTTCAAATCAGTTAGCGATGCCGTATTTTGCGCACAAACAATCCAGTTTCAATATAAATACGTCACTCCAAAATTTGACCCTGGGAGTCGAAAGCTTAAAATTGCCTTATGTTCTGGTATTCCTGTTACCGATAAGGCCCAAATATTTGAAGAGACCATCGATTTGGCCACTCGAATGTGCAACATTGTTAAAGAACCCTTTGTGATTACTTCCGAAGTGAATGCGTTATATGAAAGCGAAAATAGAAATGCGGTCATTGATAAAGAGTTGGTAAGGATACTGTCGCCATCCGATGAGAAATTTATAACCCATTTAATGGATTTTGTTGAGACCATTTGGGATAGACCCGATTTTAATGTCGGTTATTTTAGTGAAGCTTTAGGTTATAGCAAATCGCAACTCTACCGGAAATTAGTGCACATAACGGGTCAATCTCCCAATAGTTTTCTAAAAGAATTCCGATTACATAAAGCTTTGCAATTATTGCATCAACACTATGGTAACATTTCAGAAGTTGCTTTTGAAACGGGTTTCAATAGCGCAGCTTACTTCTCTAAATGCTTTTTGGATAAATATGGCATCCTTCCTTCAAAGTATATTCAACAACATACATTTTAAATTTTTTTAGATTCAAAATTGGCAATGATTCAAATTTCTACTTTTTTGAATTAAATGTATATGCCTGTTTATGAACCTCGTTATAGCTTTGGTGTCTAACCAAAAATATAAAAATCATGAATAAATCACTTTTTGACCGACTGGGTGGCAGAAATGGAATTTCAAAAATTGTTGATGACACCGTAGAAAATCACATGAACAACACCAATGTAAATGCCAGATTTCTTCCTTTTAAAGATAAGCCAGATCAATTGGCTATTATAAAAAATCATACCATTGATTTTTTTGTAGCGGGCAGTGGTGGACCTAACGTCTATTCTGGAAAAGATATGGTTACTGCACATACTGGTATGAATATCAGTCCTGCCGAATACATGCACGTAATGGATGATATTTTTATGGCTTTGGACAAAAATTCCATAGAGGATGATACCAAAAAAGATGTACTCGCCATTTTATGGTCCTTAAAAGGTATGATAATGTCTAAATGAAAAATTCTAACATAATTTAAACCAACCAAAATGAAAAATCAAATCAAAAATTTAGACACTTCATTAATTGAAGCGTTGGCATCACAATTAAGAGGAGAAATAATAGAGCCCACAGATGCCGTATATAATGAGACACGAAAAGTATATAACGGGATGATAGATAAACATCCGGGATTATTTGCCATGTGTGTGGATGTCGCAGATGTAATCGCATCCGTGAATTTTGCACGGGAAAACAATCTATTACTTGCCATTAGAGGTGGTGGACATAATGGTGGAGGTCTTGGCTTATGTGATGGTGGAATGGTCATCGATTTATCAGGAATAAAATTTATAAGGGTAGATACATCCGACAATACCGTTAGAGTTGGAGGAGGAAATCTATGGGGAGAAGTGGACCATGCAACACATCCTTTTGGACTTGCGGTTCCAGCAGGAATTGTTTCAACCACTGGAGTTGGGGGACTGACCTTAGGTGGCGGCATCGGATATCTGTCAAGAAAATACGGGTTGACCATCGATAATTTATTGGAAGCTGATATGGTTTTGGCAGATGGTTCATTTGTTACCGTAAATGAAAACCAGAATACCGATTTATTTTGGGCCATTCGTGGTGGAGGTGGCAACTTTGGTATTGTTACTTCGTTCAAATTTCAAGCACA
>JBDSFP010000247.1:0-3203 GCA_039919415.1 Aquaticitalea sp.
ATTCCCAAAGCAGCTTTTTTTTCGGAAGGTTTCCCGCCCTATATAGGATTTGAAAATAATTTTCAGCGAGCTGCTTTTGTGGTGCATATTTTCGCCGGCACTATTGTATATATTGCGGGTATTATCCAGTTTACACCATCAATCCGCAACCGTTACATTTCTTTTCATCGAAAAATCGGGAAACTTTACATTCTTTCGTCCCTGCTTTGCGTTTTTGGTTTATATATACTGCTTCCCATTTTTTCAACGGGCATTTTTTGGATGGAAGTTTCCCATTATGCCAATGGCACACTGTGACTATTGTTTGTAATCTTTGCCTATATATTTATCCGAAGAAAAAATATAATCTTTCATAGAAGATGTATGATCAGCAGTTTTATCTGTGCCACTTATTTTGTTGTGATAAGGATCGTTGACCATTTCGCCATGCCTTTTTTTAGATCCATAACCAGCGATGAAGCAGGTGCAATGGCGGTATCGGATTTTAGTGTGTGGGTCATTCCACTAAGTATCATTTGGATGTATTGGTGTATAGCTGACAAAAGAAAAAATACTTTACCGCCAAAAATAATAACATAAACACGAATTATTCGTAAGCATTAACAACAAAAAATTTAAACATATTATGAAAAAACTATTGATTACAGGCTTATTTCTTTTATTTCTTGCACCTTCCAATTATGGTCAAATTCTAAATGAAGGTGAAACTATTGTGCGACAGTTTTTGGCTCCTTCCATTGAACATAACTATGGTGGTGAAGACGCTATGAGGCAGATATCAATTTATCTGCCACCAGACTATAATTCCAGTCGAGATAGTTACCCAACAATCTATTTTCTTCATGGATTTGCTGTCGACGATTCACAGATATTTCAATGGATGGATTTAAAACAATTAATGGATAAAGCCATAGAAACCAAGAAAATTAGGCCAGTGATACTTGTGCTTCCAAATAGTAAAACGACCTATGGTGGCAGTTTTTATACCAATTCCAAACTCATAGGAAACTGGAGTGATTATATTGCGAAGGATGTGGTTGAATACTTGGATAAAAATTTCCGCACGATTCCCAATCGGGAAAATCGAGGGCTTTCAGGGCATTCTATGGGTGGAAATGGAGCTTTGAAAATTGCCATGCTTTATCCCGAGGTCTTTAGTTCGGTATATGCAATGAGCCCGGCCGTTTTGGACTGGTCAAATGATTTTTCAATGGAAAGCCAAGGTTTTAAACGTATTTTCGAACCATCAATAGAGTCAGACGTCCACGAAATATTAACTAACTTCGAGGGTAAGGGAGATTTTGATGCTTTTTATGCAACGGTCCTGATCAATTTAGGAAGGGCATATTCTCCGTCTGGTGATAACACTAACTTCGGGGCAAATTATCCAATTACATATGATGGCAATAAATCAACTATTCATGCCGACATTCAACAACTCTGGGAGGATAATTTTCCGATGAATATGATAGATAACCATTTAACGGCACTTAAAAGTTTAAATGCGATTAAAATGGATTGGGGTCGCAATGACGAATTCCCACACATCCCTGTGACGGCATTAAAGTTTAGCAAAAAATTGGAAGCGAATGGCATCGTACATTTTGCCGAAGAGTACATCGGCGACCACACTAATAAATTGGATGGATTTGAAGGACGAATTTATATGGATATGTTGCCATTTTTTGAGATGTATCTTGGAAATGATTCCGTAATAAAAAAAGACTAAAACCAGTTAGCCAAAATGGAAACTGCAACGACATCACCAATTTCACTTTCCGAACGTGCTGACATCCTTGATATTTTGAGAGGCATTGCCTTACTTGGAATATGTTTGGCCAATTATCCTGATTTTTCACTTTATGTGTTTCAAATGCCCGAAGTTGTAGCTAAAATGCCCACGGCAATGATTGATAAATGTGTCGCTTATTTCCATTTTATTTTTATTGATGGCAAATTTTACGGTTTATTTTCCCTTTTGTTTGGAATTGGTTTCTCCATAATACTATTAAGATCAAGGTCCAAAAGATTGGGACTGACGATTTTTTATCGACGCATCATCATCCTTTTATTGATGGGTTTGGCCTATGTGCCTCTTTTATGGGAAGGAGATATTTTATTGCTCTATGCTTTGATTGGCTTGTGTTTGCCTTTATTCAGAAATGTCTCTGATAAAAATTGATTTCGTTGTGGGCATTGCTCATTTTTTTTCCAATTTTTATGGATGTTATCAAGGTCTTCACAGATAAGCAATGGAATGTCTCAAAGCCACTTGAGCGATTGGCTTTGGCATCTTATAATTCTCGAGGCATCACCGAATCTAATTGGAGAACTTGGTTTGTGGACCATCCCACCTATGTGGACCTTTTAAAATATAATCAATCTGGAATTCTGTGGAGGTATCATGGTCTTTTAGATAACAATCGTGTTTTTAAGGTGCTTGGTATGATCCTTCTTGGCCTATACTTCGGTAGAAAACTGATGTATCGCAAATTGTAAGAAAACAAAGAGCTTTTGAGGAAAGTACAGCTATATGGTTTTGCAATAGGCTTGCCTTTAAGTGTTGCCCACGCTTATTTATCACTGGATGATCATCATCTACCTGAAGCATATGCACTGATGGATACGGCAGCTTACGCGTTTAGTGTGGTGCCTTTAAGTATGGCTTATACTTGTACCATATGTCTTTGGTTTTTAAAAGGAAATCACCCTAATCTGTTAAAATTATTTTCCGCACCAGGAAGAATGGCACTCACCAATTACATAATTCAAACCCTGTTGGGAATACTGATATTTTAAGGTTTAGGATTAGGAATGGGTGGAAAAACGGGATTGATTTATGTTATTTTGATTGCAATCAGCGTATATTGTCTGGAAATGGTTTTTAGCCATTTTTGGTTAAAATATTTCAATCACGGTCCCTTGGAATGGCTATGGCGACAGTTGACCTATGGAAAAAAATTGCCATTGAAGAAGACTTAAGCAATAAGAATATTTTCTTAAATGCGGCCTTCTCCACAAAAATTAATTTCGAACTTCTACACTTTAAACATATTCCTATTCTCTGTATTGGAAAAACACAATATTCAATATTTAATTTTCAGTATTCAGTATTCAGTGTTTAGTTTAGATTTCGATTTCAAGTTCAATTTCGATTTCAATTTCAATTTCAATTTCCTCATCTATCCCCCATTTTCGGTATT
>JBDSFP010000253.1:0-6489 GCA_039919415.1 Aquaticitalea sp.
TTTCCATTTTTGGTGGATTGGCCTTTAGCTTTGAATTGAGCATTTCAAAATGTGCCAAGATGCGTTTCGCACCTTCCACTCCAACTTTTGAGATGTTACTATCCACATAAAACGATTTGCCACCTTCAAAGAGCAACATAGGTTTTTCCAAATGAAAACAGGTACTTCTAAAGGATTTTGAAATATGATTGGCGTAGAGAACAAAAGGAGAACCAAAGATTTTGGCGAGTTCTTCCAATTCCGGTTGATGTCTTACAATCCGTACTTGTGCTGCATTAAATCGGCTGGCACCTCCTGTATGAAAATCCATAATCAAATCTACATCAGGAATGATTTCGTTGACCAAACGATAGGCGACACGGCTTGCCAGAGACCCATTGGGAAAACCGGGAAACATGCGATTGAGATCGCGTCCATCAGGAAAAGCACGACTACTGTTCAAAAATCCAAAAACATTGATGACAGGCATGCAGATGATAGTCCCTCGTTTTGGTTTGTTGATTTTTCTGGCTATTATTTGCCTTACAATGTCTACACCATTGATTTCATCGCCATGAATGCCAGCGGAAAATAAAATCGTCGGTCCCGGTTTTTTGGAACGTTCCACAATCACGGGCACCTCGATTTTGGTGGCAGTATGAAGTTTTGCAATGTTGAAATTGATTTCCTTTGAAGCACCCAATGGTATTTCCTGACCTAAAATAGTGATGATGTCTTTATACTCCGAAGTCATGAAAATCCTTAAACGTTACGTTCTATAAATCGGATGATGCTTTTCGCAATATCTTTTTTGGTCGCCGCTTCAATGCCTTCCAATCCTGGAGAAGAATTGACTTCCAAAATCAACGGACCCCGGGAAGATTGCAACATATCCACTCCACAAACACCAAGACCTAAAGCTTTGGCAGCTTTTAAGGCGGCATTTTCTTCTTCATCAGTCAATTGGATGATATTGGCACTACCGCCTCTGTGCAAGTTACTACGGAATTCCCCTTCCTTTCCTTGACGTTTCATTGCCCCGACGACATTTCCGTCAACGATAAAGGCTCTAATATCTGCACCTTTTGCTTCTTTAATAAACTCTTGGACAATCACACGGGCCTGCAGACCATTAAAAGCTTCCAAAACAGATTCCGCGGCATTTTTGGTTTCTGCCAATACGACACCCAAGCCTTGAGTGCCTTCCAAAAGTTTGATGACCAAAGGTGCGCCACCAACGTACGAAATCACTTCGGCAACGTCTTTAGTATAGTTGGCGAATACGGTTTTTGGCATTCCCAAACCCGCACGTGAAAGCACTTGCAAACTTCTCAATTTATCTCGTGACCTTACCAACGCTTGTGATTCCACCACAGAAAACACTTTCATCATTTCAAATTGACGTACCACTGCTGTTCCGTAAAATGTTACTGAAGCTCCAATTCTAGGAATGATGGCATCGATATTTTCCAGTGGTTTTCCTTTATATATGACCGCGGGACTTTTTTTCTCAATGATGATTTCACACTTCAAAGGGTCAATTACCTGAACCGTATGTTTGCGCTGATTGGCAGCTTCTATTAGGCGTTTGGTTGAATATAGATGAGGGTTTCGGGATAGTATTACTATGTTCATTTATTCTTTTTGTTATAAGATACGTTTTTTTGGGTAACATCCACAAGAAATTTTTTAGTCAAAAATTTTCGCCCAATCAAAATCGGATACTTCATATCATCACGTGTACTCAAAGTTAATGAAATGCTATATTTTTTTTCGAACAGAACCATCGAAGTATTGACCTTGTATCGTTTTTGCACCAATCCGTTACTGCTCTTTACTTTGGTATTGGAAAATTCTTTGAACTTAATCTCCTTTCCATTGTAATATGGATGGCCTTCATCATAAAAAATACAGATCAATTCATTGTCTACGACAATCACTTTGTGACAATGAATGGATGAAGTATAGGCGCCTGTATCAATTTTGATGTCAATCTCAAACAGATCAAGCGTTGGAAAATCAGCCTTATCAATTCGGCCAATGACTTTGTAGGGCATTCTAAAATTTAATGTTGAAGTTGCAAGGTAATGAAAAAAGAATTTAAGTTATGGAGTTATCAATTGTTTCATTCCTAAATAATCCTATACTACTTTTCTCAAACATTTAACTCAAAACAAAACCTTCAAAATAGTATCTTTGAAATATGAGTGAGCCTACTTTGGAAATCCAATTGCAAACCTTGCCGCACCAACCTGGCGTCTATCAATATTTTGACGCTGATGGAAAAATTTTGTATGTGGGAAAGGCAAAAGATCTGAAAAAACGTGTCAGCTCATATTTTAACAAAAACCACGATTATGGCAAGACGAAAGTGCTCGTCAAAAAGATTGTGACCATTAAGCACATAGTAGTGGAAACCGAGACAGATGCCTTGCTTCTCGAAAACAATCTTATCAAAAAGCACCAACCGCGCTATAACGTAATGCTAAAGGATGACAAATCCTATCCTTGGATCTGTGTAAAGAATGAACGGTTTCCGAGAGTTTTATCAACCAGAAGGATTATTAAGGATGGTTCGGAATATTTCGGACCTTACACCAGTATGAGAACGGTTCACACTCTTTTGGATCTGATAAAAGGACTTTATCAAATCCGGACTTGCAACTATGACTTGACGCAGGACAAAATCGAATCAGGAAAATACAAACTCTGCTTGGAATATCATTTAGGCAATTGCCAAGGGCCTTGTGAAGGTTTACAATCTGCAGAAGACTATCACAAAAACATTGCTTCGATTCAGGAGATTTTAAAAGGTAATTTTAAGGATTCCCTGCATCAATTCAAAGGCCAGATGAAAAGTTATGCGCAATCCATGGAGTTTGAACAGGCACAGCGCATCAAGGAAAAGATAGATATTCTTGAAAATTATCAGTCAAAATCCACTGTAGTAAATCCAAAAATCAGCAATGTGGATGTGTTTTCCATTATCAGCGATGAAGGGTTTGGGTACGTTAATTTTTTACAATTGTCATATGGTTCCATCATTCGTTCCCACACCTTGGAAATCAAAAAGAAATTAGATGAATCGGATGAAGAATTGTTGCAATTGGCAATTACTGAATTGCGTCAACGTTTTCATTCCAACTCCAAGGAAGTCTATGTACCATTTGTGTTGGATTTGGGCGAAACCCTCAAAGTGACGGTCCCGAAATTGGGCGATAAAAAACGCATTTTGGAACTTTCGGAGCGCAATGCCAAATACCATCGTTTGGAGCAACTGAAACAGGTAAAGATCATCGATCCAGACCGACACGTCAATCGCATTATGAAACAGATGAAAACCGATTTGAGATTGAGGGAAGAACCACGTCATATCGAATGTTTTGATAACTCCAATATTCAAGGTAGTAATCCAGTTGCGGCCTGTGTGGTTTTTAAAGACGGGAAGCCCAGCAAAAAGGAGTATCGGCATTTCAATATCAAAACCGTTGAAGGCCCAGATGATTTTGCTTCTATGGAAGAAGTGGTTTACAGACGTTACAAACGATTGCTTGATGAAGACCAACCCTTGCCACAATTGATTATCATCGATGGTGGCAAGGGACAACTGTCGTCCGCCCTAAAAAGTTTGGAACAATTGGATTTAAGAGGAAAAATAGCCATCATCGGAATCGCCAAACGTTTGGAAGAATTATTCTATCCAGAAGATCCAATTCCCTTATATTTAGATAAAAAAAGTGAAACGCTCAAAGTCATCCAGCAATTGCGAAATGAAGCACATCGTTTTGGCATCGAACACCACAGAAACCGACGTAGTAAAGGCGCCTTGACCACAGAGTTGGAAACAATCTCTGGCGTTGGAGAGCAGACCATTGTGGAATTGATGAAGCAGTTCAAGACCGTAAAACGTATCAGTAATGCAACTTTGGATGAATTAAAACCAATTATTGGAGACTCAAGAGCAAAGAAAATCATCGACTTTTATAAGAAATAATCATCATACTAAATTAGGAAAAGGAGTTTTGGAAAGAAATATCTTCATATTGATTTTAATTGTATTTATGGGCTTTCACTTAGAAGCACAAAACGATACCATACCCCATTCCATAAATCCGAAAGTTGGTTTGGTGTTGAGCGGAGGTGGCGCCAAGGGCTTTGCGCATATCGGTGTTTTAAAGATACTTGACAGTCTCAATATCAATGTTGATTATATAGCAGGCACCAGCATGGGAGCCATCATTGGTTCGTTATATGCCTCAGGTTACACCGGAAAACAATTGGATTCCATCTTTAGAAGCCTGGATTTTGATGATGTCATCAATGATAATATTCCAAGGGCGGCCAAAACATTTTATGAACGCGACAATTCTGAAAAATACGCCGTAATTCTTCCCTTCGAAAAATTCAAGATCAAGTTGCCATCCGCTTTGTCCAGAGGTCAGAATGTCTATAATCTGCTTTCAAAATTGATGCTGAACGTTAGCGAAATCAATGATTTCAAAAATCTTCCGATTCCTTTTTTCTGTATGGCGACCAATATTGAAACTGGAGAATCAGTACTTCTTGAAAAAGGGAATTTGCCACAGGCAGTTGCAGCAAGTGGTGCATTGCCATCCATTTTTCAACCTGTGATCATAGGAGACAGAATTTTGATTGATGGTGGGGTTACCAATAATTATCCTATTGACGAGTTGAAGGCGAAAGGAATGGATGTCATCATAGGAGTCGACGTACAAGATGGCTTGGCAGAACGGAAGGATTTAGATTCGGCACCCGATATTTTGCTACAGATCAATAATTATCGTACGATCAATGATATGAAGAAAAAGGCTAAGGAAACGGATATTTATATCAAGCCCGACATTACAAAATTTTCTGTCATTTCTTTTAGCGAGGGAAAAACAATTATCAATTCTGGAGAAACGGCAGCGCTGAAAAAGCTGCACGATTTAAGTTTATTGCCTAAAAGGCGTATAAGGCCAAAGATAAATGTTGAAGAAATTGCAAGAGACAGTATCATCATCAATGATGTGTCTTTTGATGGCAATAAAAGATACACCCGTGCTTATCTACTTGGAAAATTGAAGTTTAAGCCTCATTCAACCGTCAGCTATTTGAATTTTAATAGAGGCGTCAATAATCTTGTTGCCACGAATAATTTTGATGCGTTTCAGTACGAATTTCGCAAATCCAAAGGTATTGAAGGTTTCGACATGAAAGCCACATTAGCGGAAAACGAAATTACAACCTTTTTGAAATTGGCCTTGCATTATGATGACCTATACAAAAGTGCGGCACTTGTGAATTTGACAAAGAAACGCTTGTTGATCGATAATGACGTAGCCTCAATCGATGTCATTCTTGGTGATAATGTTCGTTATAATTTTGAATATTTTATCGATAAAGGATTTTATTGGAGCATTGGATTAAAATCCCGCTTTAATCAGTTCCATAAAAATGTCAGTGCCCAGTTTTATGTAGATGAGAACCAGCAACCTATTGTGGGATTGAACAAATTGGAAGTCGATATACAGGACCAGACCAATCAATTCTATTTGCAGACATTGTTTAGAAAGGATTTTGCCTTGTCCATGGGAGTTGAACACAAACGGCTCAAGATAAAATCAGAGACTATTAACACCACTCAAAACAAGGATAGGATAATTTTTGAAAATACAGATTACGTCAGCGCTTTTGGGAATCTTAGGTTGGATAATTACAGTAATAGATATTTTCCCAAAGACGGATTTTATTTCAATGGTGATTTTCATTGGTATCTCTATGCTTCCAATTTTAATAAGGATTTTTCTCCAGTGTCCATTGCCAAAGCTGATTTTGGCTATGCTTTTATGCCTTTGAATAAATTTGCGATCAACGTTTTACTTCAAGGTGGCTTTAGGATTGGCCAAAATTCTCCTGCCTCCCTGAATTTTGGATTGGGAGGTTATGGCAATAATTTTATCAATAATTACATTTCTTTTTATGGCTATGATTATTTGGGTTTGAATGGTAATAGTTTTGTAAAGTCTACACTTTCATTCGATTATGAGATTTTCAGGAAAAACCATATCACACTTGCAGGCAACATTGCCAATGTTGAGGACAATCTTTTTGATACAGGTGGTTGGATCAAAAAAGTAGATTACAGTGGCGTCGCAATTGGCTATGGTATCGAAACGTTTTTGGGCCCTTTGGAGGCGAAATACAGCTATTCACCAGAACTCAAAAAAAGCTTGTGGTTTTTCAATATTGGGTTTTGGTTTTAATAAATTCCTGAGAAAGCAGGAATCTTTGGAGGTTCCAAACACTCCCCGATTTTTGTAACCTTAATACATATTTCTCGATTGATATACTTTCGCATCTACATCTTCTTATCAACAGAACCTACCTTTATACCTAATTTTGTTTTTATTTATAACGTTGTAGGATATGGATGCACCATCTATCCAAAAAAAAACAATAAAAGAGATAAATCTAATCAGGAATAAGTTTGCAAAATTGTATCTTTAT